>NZ_BAACAP010000245.1:0-145642 GCF_045865695.1 Scytonema hankhaensis NUACC26 | reverse complement strand
GGCTGCTACAGGCTGCGGTTCCATAACTTTTTTATGTATTGCACTCAATTGAAAACCGCTATATCCTGTATCCGGGCGGTAAGACAATTTATCTGGGCAAAGCCGCACCAAACCGAAATAGCAGAACGCTTAGTTGACAAGCCAAAAGCTTGAAAACCATACATTTTAAAATGTACTACTACACTTTATTATTTCGTTTAAAATAGTTGCTAAATTGCTCGATTAAGGTTGAGATATTGCGAGCGCTTAACTGTCAATTACTATACTGGTAGATAATGAAGAACCTTGTTCTGGTTCTAAGTAGTCATCCAGCATAACAAGGATAGATACTTGGATAGATAACCCAGCAGATGCAGTAGCCGCAACCAGTTCTGGGGGTAATGTTAACCCACCCTAGTCTTCTTCTCGAATAGTGCTAATGTACAAATCAGCGTCGCAATTAGTGCGATCGAGTACTGCGAGATTTGGTGATATTTTTTGTAGCGTAGTAGCAACTTGTAGCATTTGGCTATCTCGCTCTTCCTCAGTACTATCAGTATCAAATTGGGCAAGTTCGAGTATCCATAGATCGACAGGTTGAACTCGCTTTTTTGAAACACGCTCACCACGTCGCACAAATTTCGTCGGTTTAATTCCTAAAGTTTGTGTCAACTCTTCTGAAGAAGGGAGATCGCCTCCCAGTCGCAAAGATATTTGGGTTGTACTCACCTTATCCACCTCTATCACGTTTTGGAAAATTACAATTATGCATTAAACATATTATCTATTCAAAAATTCTTCTGCCAATTCAAGTAGTTCACTATACGTAAAATTAACATCTACAGATCTATTCTCACTGCGCTTAATATTTTCAATATAGTCATTAGTCATTAGTCATTGATGCCGACTTACTTAAATAGTTTCTTTTGAAAGAATCAAATTAAGAACATTCAACTCATTAGAACTTAACAAATATTTATCTGTAAAAATCTTTTGCCTCATTTCCTCCAAACTATAACTTCTAAAAACAACAAAAGGAAAATCTTGATAATTGTGACCGATTGGGAAAATGTTTCCCACAGGATAGAGCGTCCGAATATAGGTAGCAAGAATATCGCGAAAATACTCTTCCATTGGTTCTTCTGGATTACTAGAAAAATATTCACTCATAGCGTTACCGCTCATAAATGCAAATAAAGGAAAAGCATAATACCGATCTAAACACTTGCTACTCTGCTCGAATTTTTGTGTTTTATCGACACCATCTCTGAGTTTGTTTGCTAACTCGATCGCATCCTTAATAGCAGATCGCAAACTTTCTGGATAAGATTTACTGTAACTGATATACTGCATCTTCCGCCACAAATCCTCATTTGCGTAGTTAGCAATGTCTAGCAGCGACATTTGGTAGGTTTCCTCTAAAACATTTTCCGGAATCGGAACTACCAATATACTTCCGCTAATATAACCCAATTCGACTTTACCAAAATCTAATAGCTTATCGAGACTATTACAAATATAAGAAAATTGATTGTTAAAAGATTGACGTAAATCTAAATAATTAGATTCAGTGGTATCTCTAACCACAAATTCCGCCTGACTAAACAGTTGTTGTAATTGCGTGTAAACGCTCTTTACTAAAAGATCGCTCTGATTCCTTCTATGTACCTGCTTAAGCTCATTGATGAGATTTGCCATTTGCTCCGAAAAAGTTTCACCTACAGCAAATACAGATTTGCCACCTATAGGAATAATAATGAAATGAGTTCTACCAATTTTCCCAGAACCAAAAATCCTGGTCATTATCGAAGCTTTCAAAATTAATAATATATTTAAAAGATTGAGTACACTTTCCTGTATAGACAATTGCTGATTTTGAAGGTCATCTTGATAATAAACCGAACGTTCTGCTAAGTAAAAAATTAGCTCCTTGTCCTGATTGTCTATTTCATCATCTCCACGCCCTCTATAAATAACCTGAATGACTTCCATGAGATTCTTTTCTATCTGAAAGCTGGGAATCTCTACAAGAATATGTTTTGCTTTAGGAAAAGATAACCCTCTACTTCCAGATGCTGTCATAAAAACAATTTTGACCTCATCTTTATATTTATTAATCTTCTCTTTCTCTTCTTCAGAGATATTAGCGTGTATTTCTAAGTAATCTCGGAATAGCTGAAAATCTTCCTGCTGCTTCTTAATCTCGTCAATTAATTGAGCTAATCTTTGCTTATCCTGAATATAAACGATCGCTTGCTCGACATCGGAACGACTCAACAAAAGTTTTATATCTTGAAAAATGATTTGTTGCAAGTTTCGGATTAAATTAGTCTTTTGTTTAAGACGACACTCCTGATTGAATTGATAAGATTCCACTAAAACTTTGTAAGTAATAGATAAACTACTAGCCGGATAGGAATTTGCGTTAATAAGAGTTGCTGGTAAATTTTTAAATTTAAATTGTTTAAACACCAGAGGTTGAAACACATCTAAGGCTTTGCGAAAATATATTTTATCTGGTTCGGGTGATGAATTGTTAAGGTGCTGGCTAATAATATTTTCATCAACAATTGAAGCATCAGCTACAATGACTTTAGTGTTAAATCCATGTTCGGGAAGCATTAACTTATACGTTTCCACGAGTTTACTTATCCCATCTAAAAACTCTACTCCACTTTCATCCCCGGTAATTTCATCTATCATAATAAACAGATGCTTAATTTTCCGAGAAATATTTTTCATTTTTTCTGGAATCACTTTATTATCTTTTTTGTTATAAGCACTTCTAAAAATTTTCTCAAAATGTTTTAACGTGTCACCTGTAATTGTTTTCTTTAAAGACTGTATCGCAACTGTAGCTACAATATTATTGGAATATTCCAGTTCTACCATTGTAGACACTGCTTCGCAAATACTATTCAAAACACCCTTACCTGTAGACTCCTTATTTTGAAGCACATCTTCTGTCTGTCTTATGATTTTGTTTAAACGCTGTCCGCGTGAATTCTGATTTCTTCTATCGCGGAAGTGTACGGACTGTGTAGAAAAATCTCCTTGTTTGCGATTCCAAAGGTATTGAACAGTATATTTTCTGGAGTTATTTTCAATGAGGGTATTGTGTGTATTGAGAGCAAGTATCCTATCATCACACAATTTCTGAGAGTCTTTGTCTTTAAATTTCTCGATAATATCTAAGTTAACTTGTGTTCTGGGACTGACATAAAAGAAAAGAAACCCATCATTGATATGGTTTTTTAGAAAATTAACAATTGTAGTGGTTTTACCAATACCAGGATTTCCTGTTAAAAATAAATAAGTAGCATCAGAGTTAAGTGCTTTTGTTATCAGTTCCTCATGGGCTGTTCTCAAATTCACACTTCCTGATAATCCTAGTCGATCTACCAATTCATCGGGAACCTTACCTACTGAATTGAAAAATCCGTTGATTTGCTCTTGATGGGTAATAATATTTGTTTGATTTGGTTGAATTTCTAAAAGTCCATCTATAAAGTTTTTACCATCGGTAAAGCTTTTATAAGCACTTCGCTTAATCTGATTTAAAACTTGTAGGCGAGCCGTGCTAATTTCTTTACCACTGACATCATTTTTATAAATTTCATAACAAGTTTTTAAAATAGCTAAATTATCTGGGCGAACAGACATAGTACTTAATCCGCGATCGCTATATCCTACTGCATGCAATACCACTGATGCTTCTTCTTGAAGAATGCGGCTTTCTTTTAGAAATTCATAAAAACTATGAAGATAACCTGCTGCTTGAATGAGCTTAGAACTTTCTTTATCTTTATATTTAAAAGCTGTAAAGTAGCTCTTTAAATCTTCTGAAAACTCCAATTCTAAAGATTCAGTATCTATATTTAATTGAGAAAAAACACTTTTCGAGCGTAAGTAATTAATATCTCTGATTAATAAACGTCGGATAATTTCTACATAATCTAAATTTTTGACTTCTTCCTCGCTTCTAATAGAAAAAACAGATAAATCGACACACAAAATTTTTATTTGCTTCCGGTTACGTAGCAAAATCAGGGTATCCGCATTCACAAACTCTCCTTTTTTGCCTAGATCTAATTCCTTCCAGATATATTGTTCAATGCAGCGATCGATATCTTCTTCTGTCAATGCGTCAAACTGGCGCAAGACTTCCTTAAACCACTGTTCCGTATTTTTCTTCTCGTAAGTTCCTATACTGTTATCACCGCTAAACTTGCATTGATGATACAATATTTCTATATTTCTTAATTTATTTGGCTTATCCCAATCTATAGATCTAATATATTCACCAAAAAAGTTTAACCCACAAAAAAATCCTTTTTGTAGAAAAAAGATACTCCACTTTTCGACAATTTCTCTCTCTAAAGAACTAACTATCTTACTAAGAATCTGTTTCAACATTTTAGGAAACTTGAGTTGCTGTAGTTCCTGAAGGTACAAGTTCCCAAAATTGTGTTTAATTTGCTTCTCTTTTATATAGGCAAGAATCCCAATATTGAATCCAACTTCAAACAAACGCCCTAATTCTTCAGCTATATTAAATGTCATATCATGAGAAAATTATATTTTTTAAATATCCGTTCAAACATCAGAAGTATATCATGTATTTTTAAGAATAGACGGGCAAACTTCATGTTCTGGGTCCCACCACAAAAGAGTCAATACACCTAAATCTAGAATTCCCCATACTCTTTCTTTTCCTGAAAGGCGGAGTGAAACAAGTTCATCTATATCATCTTGTCCAATTTCACTTAAACGTGCTTGAGCTATTGAACACAAATCATTGACATTTACTGAATGATTAAATTTTTTACTACTTACAAGAATTTCTGCCCAAGTCATAGTTTCAAAAGAAGCAAGTTTGTCCTTAACATGAAGAAGCGTCTTGGTGTCTAACTTGTGCCAACCATAAAAACCTAGCATTTCAAGTCTAGAAATACGCCAAGACGGATTCATATTATAAAAGCTATTCGGTGAGGAAGCTATTTTAGGTCGCTTAGCAGAAGAGGGATTAACTTTTGTTTTTGGCTTTTTATTTTTACTCATGCCTCAATTACAAACTGCTGTAATATTCTGCCATTGCAGCATGAGTAATTTCTTGGTTCCCACGTTCTCCAAGCATTAATCCTTGACGAGCATTTATCCAAGGATCTTCTTTGTGAGTTAGATCGCTTAACCACTGAGAAGAACGATTGCCATAAAACTTGATGACTTCATCAATAGTTTCGCGTTGAGTTGGTGTAAGGTTGCCAGAATTTCCTTCAGGTAACTCTGAAACTTTAAATTGACCTCTATGACTATTGTATAAGGCAGGTACTACAGGACCGTTTGCCCACGCTTCAATTTTTTCAGGAAAAAGAGGTTCCTCATCCCAGACAAGAGACCAAGCTTGGGAGTAATAAACAAGTTTTTGAAGTTTCATCGCCATCAATGGTCCCATTTTCTCTAAAATGTAGGATGCCACATCATGGACGTTTACCATAATCCCCTCCTTGGTTTGGTTCTTCCGTCAAAACCAATCCTAACGACATACAACTAAACACTTAATATGTCCTATATTAAAATTATAATACAAAATTACTATTACAGACATACGAATGTAAAGTGGTAATAACCACCTTTTCCCATATTAATTCGATTGACTTTTTACAATATATGCTCAGATACCCGACTTGCTATCAAACATACCATTAGTTTTTAGTCAGTAATTGTACTAAGGTTCGCCAGATTAGCCCAACAACAATGAGTGCTAAACCGACTAGCCAAATCTGTTGTTCTACCCAAAAAGCTAGGAAAGCACAGGAAGCCAAACCCGCCCAAGCTAACCACTTGGGATAAAGTCGTTCGTGGTTAGGTAGTTGTAGTGCTGCTAAGTTAGTTATTGAGTAATAAATTAAAACATTGAAGGCACTGAACGACCAGGTAGTTTTGACATTCCCAATGAGAACCAAAAGAGCGATCGCAATACCAACAACTAACACAGCTAAAACAGGTGTCGTTGAGTTCTTCAATCTTGCTAAAAACCCAGGCAGATCTCGGCGTCTTGCCATTGCCAGTACCATGCGAGACAATCCCAGAATCAAATTCAGTAGCACGCCCAACATTGCAGTCATAGCACCAATAGCCAAGACGACTCCAGCACTCGAACCTATAACGTTGCGGACAGCAACTTCAAGCGGTGCAGCTTGTGTTTGTTGAGTCACTTTGCCTAAAACATCTGTCCCTACTGCTCCAATACCAACCACCCCCACTGCCATATACAGCAACATTGTCAGCAATAACGTGACAACCATCGCTCTGGGAATAGTTTTTCGCGGTTCTTTTGCTTCTTCACCCATTGTGGCAATGCGACCATAACCCGTGTAAGCCACAAACATCAGTGCAGTCGCTTGCAGTACTGATGCAGTATTTCCTGTAAAAAAGGGTGTTAGATTTTCAGCACTATTGGCGATCGCACTTGGCAAACAGACAACTACAAAGAAACATAAAGATAGCAGTGTTACTGATACAATAATAATATTGATAAGGTTAGAGCGTCGAAGACCACTCAGAACAATCCCTGTGAGAATAGCCACAGCTATTAAAGCCGTGGGAACGAAAAAGCCACTTCCTATAAAGTTGGTAGTGCTCAGTAAGTAGCTAGCAAAGCCCAATGCAGCAGTAGCTGCTGAAGCCGTTTTGGCTAAGAGAAACATCCAACCTGCGGTGAAACCCAACCAAGGATTAAGGTATTTGTAACCATATTCGTAAGTTCCACCACTGACAGCATGATTAGCAGCTAGCTGAGCGCTGTTTAGACCATTGCAGGTAGCAACGAAAGCTGCCAACGCTAGTGCAACTATGACTCCAGGTCCAGCAATTCCAGCAGCAATACCTATACTTACAAATACACCCGTGCCAATAATCGACCCCAGCCCCATCATTGTTGCACCCAAAACCCCTAGTTCTCTTCGTAGTTGGGGCGTTACTGTTCTGTGTGACACAACACACCTTTGTCGATATAACTACAGAAACATATTATCGTAATCCGATATCGAAATTCTATATTATTGAAATACAAGGCGATGGGCATGGGGCATTGGAGAAAATTTTCATGCTTGGTTATGGACGCGATCTTCCAGTATTTGGAAACTCAGGAGTTCTGAAGGAAAGCTCTACTCCTTGTGAAGACTTAGCTTCAGATTGGTTCTCAGCGCCTACGCCAAACCCTGTAAATTGCCTAACAATTGGCGAACGATAGCCCAACACAATATCACTCTGAGGAACGCCAGCTTCAACTAATTGTTGAGCAATTCCTTCATTCGTACCATCTTGCTGAATCCAAATCTGATTTCCTTTAATATCGATATGAATCAAACTGCCATATACTTGAACTTCATTCCGCCATCCAATAAACATAATCAGATAATGTCCCTTGGTGCGATCGGCGATCGACTCAACTTCTGTGCCTTCACCCACAGTAATATTTGTATATTGCTGGAGGATTTTTTCAACTAAGTCGTAATAATTTAGTGTCTCCATAAAACAATCTCCTTAGTACCAGGATGAAAAACAATTAATTTCAGATCGTACTCATCAACCATTTCTCGAATAAATTCAAATTTCAAGAAAAAGCCATTGTAAATATCTACTGGAATTGCTAAATAAACTGTCCATTCATGTAGCTGCTTCTTCACAGCTTTCACATACACGAGAAATTGTCCCAAAGCTTTTTGGAAAGCTGTCATGTTTGAGTCTCCTACAAAACTTTTAATTTCTACAGCTATCCTGAGTCCATCCTTTTCAGCTTCAATCAACTTCTGAGCCGCTAAATCTATATAAATAGCTAACCCCATTGAATCAACTTCGATGTACCAATCCTCCCGAAGAATCGTCCATCCATCCTTTTGTAATGCAACTTTAACTGATTCATGAAAAATATCTCTAGCTGGCATTTATTTTAAAATTTAGTTATCTCTGATTATAGAAGTTAACTTTTGATTTTGGAAGAAATTTTGTTTAAGTCAGGAATAAGCACACAAGTAGTAGTCTTTGCCAATTTATAGTGGTACTATGAAACTGTGTCTCGATCGAGGACTACTACACTTTACAGGAGTAAGGCTACGTAATGTAAAGATTGACATAATTCATTTAAGCGAGATTAGGCTATCTACAACCGAAGATGCAGAGGTTATTCAAAGACTCTTTTTATTGAATAGCTGCTTGATGCATTGACAATCCAATTACAATCTTGTTCTTAGGAGTAGTTATTCTAATGAAATTAGACCGGATCGCCAGCAATCCCAATCGGATGAATAGACAGCCCTGCATTCGCAATCTTCGTCTTACAGTTCATCGGGTTATTGAGTTACTAGCTACTTATCCAGAGCGAGAAGAACTGAGTCAAGAGTTCCCAGAACTGGAAGAAGAAGACATTCGGCAAGCCTTAATTTTTGCCTCTTCCTACTTGGACGATCGCATTATTGAGCTACCTCATGAGATATTATAGTAAAGCGAGCGCAAAAGAGCAAAGCTTTGCCCTTCTTCATGAGGTGCGATCGCTTTTACTCCATTTGGGTGTAGTTTATTAGTAACTTAAAACATCGTTTGGATTCGTAGCTATACTCTTTTAAGCAAAGTAGCTTTTTTTGCTAAATTTAGAATTCCTAAAGTATTTTATATATTTTTATTTTTTTCTTTGGAACTGAAATCGCCCTGTACGAAAATCATTTAAGAATGAAAACAATTTATATACCGAGCAAGTTCAATGATGACTTCTAGTGTCCGGAAAAATGTATTCATGGCTACTGCTGGAGGAGTGTTCCTTACCTTAACAGTAATAGGTCAAGCGCAAGCAGCAACAGTAACACCAACACTAGCACCATATTTCTCGAATTCTTATTCTATAACAGATCTCGGTTCAATCGAACAAATTCCACTTGCTTATGGGGGAATAACATTTCAGCCAGGAGAACCCAATACGCTGTTGATTAGCGGTTTGGCAGATACCCCCGATGGAGGAATTTATGCAGTTGAAGTGAGCCGCGATAGTAACAACCACATCACTGGTTTTGGTATCCCATCCTTTTTGGCACAAGCTCCTGGAATCAGTACAGGAGGAATTGATGCTGGTTTAGCTTACAGTCCAAAAGGGGATGTATTGTTCTACACCTCCTATCCTGACAACAGCATTGGTCAAATTAAGCCTGGTAGCAGTGCTCCGAATAAACAAATCGATCTAAACGCTCTTGATATTGCTTCTTCCACTGGTGCATTAAACTTTGTCCCGGAAGGATTTGCTGGAGCAGGTCAGCTGAAAATAACTTCTTACACGGGTAGTATTTTTTATGACACAACTATCACCTCAGATGGTTCAGGTACATACGATATTGTTAAGCCTACCAGAAGTGTTCAGCTTGATGGTGGACTGGATGGTTTTATCTACGTAAGAGCAGGAAATCCTGGGTTTGTTGAAGACAGTCTTTTGATTGAAGAATATGACAATAGCAGCGTTTCTGCTTATACGATAGATGCGAATGGAAATCCAATCGCCAATACCCGTCGAAATTTTATCACCGGACTTGGCTTTCACTCGCCAATATCTCTAACTGGAGTGATGGGAGCAACTATCGATCCGGTGACGGGGGACTTTATATTCTCTACATTTTTTGAAGGAGAACCTTCAGTCAGTAAAATATATGCAGTGACAAGAGTGACGAAATCAACTTCAGTCCCTGAACCTCGAGGCGTAACTTGGGTTTTTAGTACTTTTGTTCTAGTTTTAAGCTTACTTCGGAATAAAATAAGTAGGTTTGCACAAGTTGGTAGCGAATGACTGCTTTTTCATTGAATTTCACATAGTACTTGTAGGAGCTGTTTTTGCCGTGTCCCTACCGGAGCGTGTAGATAACGCATCGCCTTACTCAATTTCAAAACAGTATAAATAGCTAGAGGCTAAGCAAATCTACAAGCAACGAATGGAGCAATAAAAGTCAGTGTTTTTTCTCTGACTACCTGAAACCACCGGGCTAGACCCTAACTTTTATCTTCAAATAATTCACCAAACAGTTCCTTAACTTTTTGTTTAGCATCTTCTAAAACTTGTTTACCCAATGGCGTCGCGCAATACACTCGGCGCGAATGTCTTCCCGAACGTTCAACGGTTGAGTGAAGATAGCCCTTGCGTTCCATGTCATGAAGCATTGGATAAAGGGTTCCTGCACTCAGCTTGTAGCCATGTCGCGCTAATTCTTCAATAATACCCAAACCAAAAATTGACTCATGAACTGCATGATGAAGAATATGAAGTCGAATTAAACCTGAGTAAAAATCTTTGTCATCCATCTTGTTCTTTAGACTTGCGCTTGAAAGAGTAACACTCGCTCACCTTTCTTTGATTGGTCACTGGTCACTGGTTACTGGTCACTGAATTGTACAACCCAACGACGAAAGAGTTCCACGGTAATTCGATAGCGCCCCTCAACTTCTTCAATGACATCATGACGCTTCAAAGTTTGAAGTGCTGGCTGTAAACTAGCTCCATCAATACCTGTAGCATGAGACAAAGTCTCTAAACTCAGCCCTGCTTCTACATTTGTCAGCTCAAAAAACGCGATCGCAGGGACGTTGTTGCTCAAAAACTTAGATTTCTGCTAATTTGTCAACTTCTTCTAATAAACCAGTGCTTTAGCAGAGTATGTGATTTTTCATTTTATTTTTTGTTAATTTTTATCATAGATATCTGGTCAAGTAAAGGAAGGTGCTTATGGCGATTCCCTCTGAGCTACAAAATCTGATTCAAGAGGCTTTAGAATTAGTGTATCGTCATCCCCAGCATGACTTAAATCTAGGTGATCGTCATGCTATTTGGGCGGCATTTGGTGATAATGGTCATCTAAGACGTACAGCACTAGCACTCTCTACAGTCCGTCACGTGCTCCCGATTTGGAATCGAAGATTTAGGAATGATGATAGACCGCAACAAATTCTTACCCTAGCGGAAAAAGTCATTTCTGGAGATGTTAGTAAAGCTTTCGCAGAAAAAGAGAGCCAACATTTATGGCGACAAATGCAACAATTAGGTTATGACGATTCGGGTATGGCTTTTACTGTTGGATGTGCAGCAGTTGCATCGCTTGATACTGCAATTTTTGATGAAAATTTTGACCGGGATGAGATCGATCTTAATCTGACAGATAATCGAGATACAGAAGCTAATGATGCTGCTTTCTTTGCTGCTTGTGCGTATGCAAATGGTGCAGTGTGGGAGACTATTTCTGAAAAATCAGATTCTGCGAAGCGTTTGGAATTTTGGTCGTGGTGGTTAAATGTTGCTGTTCCCAGTGCGTGGGAGGTTATAAAAGATGAGAAGATAGATATTCCTTTGCCTGAAGCTTCTTAATTACAAAGATGGTGCGATTGCTATAATCCGCAGTTTGTCGGTAGCGTACTACAAAACCTAGGGGAGGATGAAAAGAAAGCGCAGTACCAGGTATCGATGCGGAATGTAGGTTAAACCTAAGTAAAAATCTTTGTCATCCATCTTATTCTCTAGACTTTTGCTTGAAGGAGTGACACTCCCTCACCTTCTCCTAACTGGTCACTGCTCACTGAATTGTACAACCCAACGCCGAAAGAGTTCCACGGTAATTCGATAGCGCCCCTCAACTTCTTCAATGACATCGTGACGCTTTAAGGTTTGAAGTGCAGGCTGTAAACTAGCTCCATCAATACCTATAGCATGAGACAAAATCTCTAAACTCAGCCCTTCTTTATGAGGTGCGATCGCTCTAATTATCGCCTGTTGACGAGCTGCACCTCGCGCCGCTTGACCCCAAACCCCATCAAAATAATAACGTCCCCGCTTGAAGAAGTCTTCATTGATAACTGCTTCCACATCTGTCAACCCAAAAACAGGATCGCGGGGGCGTTGTTGCTCAAAAACTTGGTCGTTATAGCGGCGAACTAGCTGAAAACCCACGAGTTGAACTAAAAAAGGTTGTCCGTTAGTCAGGTCATAAATTTTATCTAGAGCTTCTAAGGTGTAGTCAAGAGGAAATTCTTCATCTGGGTTAGCTAAGATTTGGCGAGTAGCCGCACGTTTTAGGAAACTAACGTGGATGGGAATGACGCTAGCGAAGAAAGGTTGAAAGTAATCTGCTGTCATTTCTTCTAAGGTATGCAAACCAGCGAAAGCAAAAGCAACTTTAGAATTCATTTGTACGAGTCCCCGCAAAAATTCCATAAAATCAACAGGGATTTTTCCCGCCGCAATCAAATCTTCAATTTTCTCAAATTCGTCTAGAGCTATAATTAAAGATGTACCATCTAAAGTTTCTATAACCTTTTGTAAATAACGTCTAAATGTAAGGAGCGGAAGATTCAAAAGTTCCCCATCAGGAGGAGGTTGCAAGTTCATGACTTGAGAAACTGCATCACTCATAGCAATTAACACTTCTCCTACTCCTGAAGGCGCATCTCCCACTTCCAGTAAATTCACGTAAGCCACCTTTACCCCAGATCCAACCAAGTTAGCAGCATTTTTCAGAATGGAAGTTTTGCCCATACGCCTGTGACCGTAGATAACCACAGACTGGAGTTGTTGACCCATCAACCAAAGTTCCTCTAACTGTCTCATCACATCTTCCCGTCCAACAAAGCGTTCTCCTAAAACGGGGTCGCCAATAATGTGGGGATTGCGGATAGGCTTGGTAATGGAAATTTCTCCTACCTCACCAGCTACTGAGAGTAAGGCTTCTTTCCAAGTTTCAGCGATCTCCACTATTAATCCCTGTTCTGCTTGCGGTAGGGTTTTAGCATTGTCTAGTACCTTTTTAATTTCTCCTTGTGCGCGGTTGAGAGCAAAGGAACGAGCAGCACGAGATGCGCTACGTAGAACAACTTGGGTATCTTCAATTACGCGACTGAGACTAGTCAGTGCTTGCCAAGTTGTTGGACGTAGTAGAGGTTCTTTTGGAAAAAAAGGTAGTTGTAAAGCAGCAATAGTGGCTGGTTCCCTTGCTCGATAAAGAACAGCTAAAGTTAGGGCAAGTGTAAACATTTCCTCACCGTAGAGAAGAGACTGTCTTGCATCTTCCACTCTACCTGCTTGAGGCACAAAAGGATTCGCAATTGTTTTTTTAAGTTCTGAAGTTGGAACAGAAATCAGAGATTGTTTCTTATAAATGACTGGTTTAAGATGCTCTGGAAAACCTTGGAGTTGAATCCGTACACAACCAAAATTATACGCTTCTTCAATGGAATGGTTTGCTGCTAAGGCTTCGTAAAAACCCACAGCAAATGCGATCGCTGCTTTATCGCCAATCTCATCATTCATCCCTATCACAAACGGGATATGTTCGGCAATGGCTTTGGCTTGAATTTCAGAGTGACAAGCGTTCAGAACTATGCAGTAAACTTGCGATGCGAACAATTTAAACAATGCTGCTAAAGCATCGGGCTTGACTAGCTGAGTATTACCACTTTCGTTCTCAAAGCAAAGTTCCCCTGTATCAATACCGTGCCCGGAGAAATGTATAATATGGGGTTTAACGTTATGTATTGCCTGTGTGATATCTTCGACGCGAACAGATCCATGGTTCTCTAGCTTATATTTTCCTAATTCTTTGGCTATTCGCAACCTGTCTTCAATATCCCGCACCTCTTGCTGCGATCGCAGGCGAGAAGCGTCGCTCGGATCTGCGGCTAAAAACAGGATTCTTACAGGAATCTCACAGAGCATCCTGACAATTACAAAATTTCAGTTAATAATTTGTGTATCATATCATATCCTGTTGAGTAATAATCATTATTTAAAACCCTGCTGCGATCGCTTCGTGTTAATTGATTTTTCCGGCTTAGGCAGTAAAGGCTAGAGAAGATGTCACAGAGATATAACATGTATAAATTTTGCGTGACTCACTTAAAACGACTCCGTTTAATATTTAGGTAGTTCACGCACATCTCCTTGCATTGTTCCCTACAAGTTCAGCAACAATTTCTCCTAAGCCATCAGGGTCAACTGGTTTTTGCGTGTATACATCAAACCCAGCCCCGAAAGCTTGTGTTTGTCCGTCTTCTGTAATCAAAGCTGTTATAGCGATCGCAGGTATATGCTTGCATTGTCCACATTCAGAGAGGATTCTGACTTGACGCATTAGGGAATAACCATCCTCACCCGGCATGGCAATATCACTTATCAAAACATCCGGTTCCCAGTGCGCCAAAACTTTTAAAGCTTCCCTTGTAGATGTCGCTGTCGCAATTTGTACTGAGTATCCTTCAAGAATTAACCTGATTAATTCTAGGCTGTCGCTATTGTCATCTACTACAAGTACTTTCAACCCATTCAAAGAACGAAAACTTTTTACATCATTACTTAGATGTTTCATGAATGTATAATTTAGCACAGTAGAATAGCTCCTAGTTGTTAGCTTAATTAAGTGGAAGTCCTGCTAGAGGCTAGGTGGCATTAGCTCTAGTGGCGTTTTATTAAAAAATTGTTTTTATGAATTAATAGTTAACATAGTTTTAATCTTGAAAATCTTAAAACTTTCGATAATAACATTGAAAAACAACCTTTAGCTTAAAAAAGCATTACAATTTGCAACACTTTTACAAAATATTTAAACTAAACTTCTCCACGTGCGAATGTACTAAAGACACATAGAAAGCATGTATTGACAGCTCAACGACTTGACACAAGTAGAAATTAGTAGTTAATTAATTAACAAATTAATGAATTAAGGGGAGATGCGAATCTATTGATTAATGAAAAAAAATAGAAGGGAATTCCTTTCTTCAAGCCCCCTCGGAGCGGCATGGGGTAATAATTACGAATTACGAATTACGAATTACGAATTATTTTGACGATGCTGGGGTAACTTCCTTAACAGGATTTGCCGCATGCAGGACGGGCAGTTCAATAGTGAACGTGGCTCCCCGATCTTCACCTGGACTCTCAACCCAAATTCTGCCGCCGTGCAGTTCCACAATTTGACGGGCGATCGCCAGTCCCAGCCCCAAACCGCCAAACTTGCGCGTGGTGGCTCCATCTTCCTGCCGGAAATGCTCAAACACGTAGGGTAAAAATTCGGGGTTGATGCCTTTACCCGTGTCACTCACTTGCAGTTGAGCGCGGTTGTTTATCTGCACGAGGCGAACTTCAACTCGTCCCCCAGTGGGCGTAAATTTAACCGCATTGGAAAGTAAGTTCCAGATCGCTTGTTGCAATCGGGCACTATCTCCCACCACTAAAGCAACAGAGGATTCTAAATGAGTTTGCAGCATAATTCCTTTCGTGTCGGCTGCGAGTCTTACTGTGTCGAGCGCTGCCGCGATCGCGAGTTGCAAATCAACCGATGCGGTATTCAGCACTAGCTTGCCGCGCATAATGCGGGATATATCGAGTAAGTCTTCAATCAGCTGAGTTTGCAATTGGGCGTTCCGCTCGATCGTGTCCAATGCTTGCTGCATTTTTTCAGGAGGACATCTGCCATCTTTAAGCAGTTTTGCCCACCCCAGAATTGGGTTGAGCGGCGTGCGTAACTCGTGAGACAGCACTGCCAGGAACTCATCCTTGATACGGTTCGCTGCCTCAGCCTCTTGGCGAGCTTCCTGCTCGCGAGCAAACAGTTGGGCTTGTTTCACCTCAGCGTGTTGGCGCTCTAGTTCGGTTGCAATTCGCACTCCAAAGATCGTAAGTAGGGATTCAGCTAACTGAATTGCTTCTAATGGTTTGGTATCCATTATACCTAACAAGCCGAGGGGCGTACCCTTGAAGTCGAAGATGGGAATCGCAGCATAGCTTTCGATTTGTAAAGGCGCTAATAAAGGAGCATTTGGGAACTGGGCTTGCACATTCTGGGGATAGCAACACAGGGATCGTTGCTGGATGACTTGTTGACAAGGAGTATCTCGCAGCAAATATTCAAAGTCATCTATGATGCACCCCTGATGGCAAACGGAGATCGTCGCGATCGTTTCCGGCTCATGATTGGTGAGCAACCCAATGTAGGCATACTGTACTCCCAAAGCAGAGGTAAAGTGTTGCACTAAAGACGAGAAAAAGGTTTCCCCAACCGTAGCAGCTACGCCACAAGACACAGCGGTTAATGCAAGATTCGTCTGAGTCACTTTTCGGAGAGCCAATCGTAACTCTAGTTGACTCATGACTTGACGACTCAGAGCGTGTAAGCCAGCGATTTGCTCCTGTTTTAGCTGGCGTGGGGTGAAGTCAAGGACACAGAGAGTTCCCACTGAGTAGCCATCCGCAGTGATGAGCGGTATCCCTGCATAGAATCGGACACCGGGTTGAAAAACGGCTGGGTTTGTGGCAAAATCTCGGTTTGCAAGCGTATCCGAAATGATAAGTGGTTTTCCTTGCTGCACTACAACCGGGCAAAAGCCATGCTCTAGGGGAGATTCTGTCTCCTCCGCTCCGAAACTAGACTTGAACCACTGGCGATCGCCATCGACAAACGTAATCAGAGCTACTGGAGTTTGACAGATCTGAGCTGCCAATTGCGTTAGATCGTTAAATGCTACTTCAGGCGGCGTATCTACAATATCATACTGCCGAAGGGCGGCTAGGCGATCGGCATTGTTCGTGGTGACAAGTAACGGTGGCGGAGTTTCTTGAGGCATGAATTTAACGTGAGTTCAATGAACTAAAAAAACAGCATAAGAAGGTAGTACAGCAAATCTTTTGGCTAAATGCCAATAGAGAATTTTTTAAGCAAATAGGTATAAGTAGCGATCGCTAGCCCGCAAATTTTTGCAGGGCTAT
Organism: Scytonema hankhaensis NUACC26; assembly: GCF_045865695.1. Taxonomy (NCBI): domain Bacteria; kingdom Bacillati; phylum Cyanobacteriota; class Cyanophyceae; order Nostocales; family Scytonemataceae; genus Scytonema; species Scytonema hankhaensis. Next base: position 128,883 of record NZ_BAACAP010000245.1, on the reverse strand, counting down.
TTCATTTTAGTTCAAACAGCTGTTATGCTACGTAAGCTTACTTAAATATATGTTCTATAGAATGTTAGTATTTCCCTAGTTCTTTGGCTATTGGCAACATATCTTATTTAAATGAACTGCGCTCGACGCAAAGGACAAGAAAAAAGAGAAGAAAATCGGTAATTTTGTAGCACTAAAGGGAGTAGCTTTTGTAGAGTTGTTGTTTGTCCTTTGCGAACGCCCAGTAAATCTATAAGGGCATAATTGCTTTTAAGGTTTAGCAACTGGGTATAATATAAATAATCGTAAGAACTAAACTTATGACACTTTTACAAGCTAAAAATCTAACTATAGGAGACGTTCATCGGTTCTTTGGGTTTCAAAGGCAGTATAATAACTCATTTGATTCATTATTATCTTTAGAACCTTTAACCGAATTTGAACAGCAAGAAATTTTACAAATCCGAACCGACTTTGATAACTATTTAATAGAAAGCAAAGTATTGGAAGGGCTGGTTAAAGCTTTAACTATCTTTCCTTTAATGAAACTAGCTGGATTTTATCGCTCTCCTATAAAAATTAGTTTGGAAGAGAATATTGCAGATCTGGTTATTGAAGACGAAGATACTAGAATTACTGGAAGAATAGATATTTTAGCAGTCAACAAAATTAAATTAGCCAAGAACAAACCTTATTTTTGGGTATTGGCGATTGAAACTAAAAACAGTGATATTGATGCCTTAGCTGGTTTACCTCAATTGCTCGCCTATGTTTACGAAAAGTTAGAAGAACAAACACCTGTCTGGGGATTAACCACAAATGGAAGAAGTTATCAATTTGTTTATATTCAACAGGGAAATCCACCCGTCTATCAGTTAATGCCAATACTTAATTTAATGGAATCTGAAGACGCAATACAATTACTACAAGTTTTCAAAGTAATTTGTCAGCTATAGAAATTCTTAATCATAAGACTTCTATATAACTCAATTTCATCTGCGTGCATCTGCGTTCATCTGCGGTTAATTATTATAAATAGAGGTTTTAACGTCAAAGTTACCCCCCTTAATCCCCCCTTGGAAAGGGGGGAAATTAGATTTCAAGTTTCCTCCCTTGCACAAAATGGAAATTAGATGTCTAGTTCCCTCCCCTTTCCAAGGGGAGGGCTAGGGTGGGGTAAATTCGACTTTTGCGTACACCGTAACTTCAACCCCTCTCTCCTCATAAAAATTGCACGTTCAATATTTTTTTCACCTCAGTCAAAAATGCCAGAGAATTAAAATCAACTTTACCTCTCATATGACCAAACAATGACAAAGAACCCACTGAATTCTCACCAATCAAATTTTCATAAGGATCTAATTTAAGATTAATATCTCTCGCCTTTTCATAACGAGAAAAGTGAAACAGAGTTAAATACTGCAAAATTTCATTCTTCAGTTCACCTTTAAATATGAGACCCTTATAAATATCCTCATCATCAAGGATACCTTCATAAATCTTCAAAAAAGTCGAGTAAGAAATCACACCATTGTAATAGCGATCGCCACCATTACCCACAGTAACTCCATTAAATAAGTTAAAGAAAACAACAGATTTTTTACTAGGGTCGTCCACCAGATTAGTTAATTCTACTGTATCTTGAATATATAGAGAAGAACTTCCATCAATTTTTGATTGTCTAACAGCATAATATTTATCAAAAAACATTGGATAAATTTTAATATCTCGATGCTGTGATTTAAACGCACCAATAACTTCTTGTGACAGAAAAAAGAGTCTGTCGTCTTCCGTTTTGGTCATATTTAATGTACTGGTATAAGGAGCTTTTGCAATGTAGAGAAAATGTCTGCAACCTTTTTCGTAAAGTTTCGTAACCTCATCAATAATGACAGTAGGATTCCTAAACATTTGTTGATTTTCGTAGTTGTCTGAAAAAGTTGTTAATAATTGGACTCTAACAATGCTATTTCGACAACTTAACAATAAAATTTCACCCATTAAATTTGATATTTTTTGTGAACCATTCCACCTTCTGTCACTTTCTCGACTAGAAACTATGACAATTGCTATTTTGTTAATATTTGTAGGTAAATCTGAAGAATTAGAGAAAGTAAATGATTTAGGTAACACGGAATATAAAGAACTGAGAACGTTAGGAACTTTAAACTTTCCTTTACTCTGTAAATCTCTAATGTCAATTCCCTGAGTGTTAGAGCGATGGATTTCATTTAATAAATGAGATAAAACGCGAGCGAAAGACGCAATAAATTTTTCTACGGGTGCATCATCTTCTTTAGTATGCTGGTGCAATCGTAAAATTGGTATAAATAATCTGTTTTGTTTGTGTAACAATACTCTAAGACATATGTATGTCAGTAAAGCAAAAGTGAATTTGTAGATAAATAGTTCTTGAGATTCTAAGGGACTATTTTCTAACTTATAGGGAAATACTAAAAGTTTTCTTTTTAGAAAATTATTTTTGTAAACTTCCTGACATTTCTTATCGGATAAAGGTAAAAATAATATTGGTAATGCACTTATATTTGCTTGCTCGTAATTCATTTTAAAAGTCTGCTTGTCTTCAGTTGCTACGTAGTGAATATCAGTAATCGTAATTTTAACTGGAAGACTGCAAAGAGAATCTTCTTTAATATTTGCATCACCAACAGAGATGTATCTAATAACTTCTTTTGGATTTCCTTTTAAAATTAGTTTAAAAAAGGTACTTTGGTTAATAATTGTGTTAATATCTTGTTCGAGAATACCTTGACTGATAGAAAGATGTTGGGGATATTCTCTTGTAGAAAAAGTCCTACTATATTTAATCGCTTCAACTAGCAAACCTTTCAGTTTACTAATTTTTTCTTGAATTTTGTATTCTTTAAAATATTTAACAATACTGCTTAAAAGTTTCTGCTTTTTCTTTTCATCATCTTCTTGAAAAGCTTTAATAACTTTTGTTTCAAAATTATCAATCGGATTGTACTCTAATTGTGGAATTTGAGGATGAATTGCAAACAGACAATAGTAAAGAAAAAGAATCTTTAAAACTTTTCTGGCAAAAACTTCTTTTCTCAAAGGATCGGCTAATTCTTCTTTATGTTGTTGACTTTCAGGATCGAGCAAATTAAAATAATATGCAAATACGTTTTTACCACCGTATGCTTGTACTTTGCCATCAAATTTAAGCTTGACACCTAAGATAAATTGAATTTCTCCTCTTTCATCATCCGTTGTTTCTCCCAAATATCCTTCTATTTTGGGAATAATTGGTAGCATTTCATAGGCTTCTGCACGAGAAAAAATGTCTTTGTAGTTCAGTGAAACACCTGCATAGGTAACTATGTAATCTCCATCTGCTTTATTAGAATCATTGATATATTCTTCAATCAGTCTCAATCTCCTAATAGTGTCTTGGAGATAAATAACTGCTTCAGCATGACTGCGGCTAGAATCGGTGTTAATATTTTCGTAGAGATATTCTAAATAGTTGATTTGGGCTTTTTTCTTCAGTTTGCCCAGTGTTTCTGTATCGATAATTCGCTTGAGTCGGTAAAAATCTAATTGCGGGTTGTCTTTATCTTTGTATAAATCGTCAAGAAGATAATCTAGTTCTTCTCGTTCTTCTTCATTTGCAGAAGCAAATCGAACTTTTATAGACTGCTCTAAACCTTTTTTTAATTGCTCGTTAAATTCTCGGGTTTTTTGTACGGCAATTGTTAGCTTGTGAAATCTTAGGACGGCTTTTCCTTTATTATTTTTATCTGGAAAGGTTAATCTTTGTTTCTGTAAACCTTCATAGGAGCTAAACGGATAGGTAAAGTTTAAGCTAGCTGTATCACCTTTGAAGGTTTGCAAATCTGTCACTAAACTTTCTACAAACTCTTTTACAGTAGTAGAAGATCGCTGTTGTTCAATGTCATCTCCTAAAATCTGTTTGACACAATCTGCGATCGCTTGAATTTTGCCAGGAAATAATTCTTTACAACCCGGACTAAAATTGACGGTAGCAGATTTCGCATTATTCGCCGCAGCACCTAAAGGATTGCTAATCTGTAACCGAGCAACTTGACAGGCTACAGCATCAACATTAATGCGTAGTCGCAAACCATCCGTCGATACTCCAAACAGGTTTTTGGATTCTTGGTTTCGTAGAACTTGTAAAATTTTATCTAGTATATCGCCATAGTCTACAAAAACCAGATCGTTATTTCCTGTTCGTATAGTACTCACTCTACTCGCTCCTAGCCTTTATCTATGGCTTATTCTGTGAATACTTAGTATAATTAATTATCCAATTTACTGACATCCGAGCTTTCCACGAAATATCGTTGGCGACTTTCAAATCAAAAATTTACATTCTTGTGGGATGAGCATTGAGCAGCTTCAAATTAAAGTCTACATTCTTGTGAGATGGGCATTGAGCAGCTTTCAAATTAAAGTCTACATTCTTGTGGGATGGGCATCCAGCCCGTCCATTTATAAAACGGGCATCCAGCCCGTTCCACAAGAGATAAGACTACCCTTCCACAAGAGATAAGACTACCCTTCCACAAGAGATAAGACTACCCTTCCACAAGAGATGAGAGATGAGACTAGACAAGTGCGGCTACTTTCTCCAACAATCCCTGGAATAACTTTAGCCCATCGCTATTGCCTAACATGGGGTCAGATGCTCTTTCGGGATGGGGCATCATTCCCAACACGTTACCTTTCAGATTGCAAATCCCAGCGATGTTGTTTAGCGAACCATTGAGATTATCTCTCTCATAGCGAAACAACACTTGACCATTATCTTCTATCTCTGATAGCGTATCTTCATCAGCATAAAATCGCCCCTCTCCGTGGGCAATAGGCAATGTAATAATTTCGCCTGTTTGATAATTTTGCGTCCAAGGAAGATCTGTACGCTCGACTTTTACCGGAACGCGATCGCAAATAAAGTGTAAGTCTTGATTTCGTGCCAATGCCCCAGGTAACAGCCCTGCCTCAGTCAGTACTTGAAAACCGTTACATATACCGAGAACGGGTTTACCCTTTTGAGCGTGTTCGATAACTTGTTGCATAACGGGAGAAAACTTCGCTATGGCACCGCACCGGAGGTAATCTCCGTAACTAAAACCGCCAGGTATAATAACGACATCTAGGTCGTCAAGGTCAGTGTCTTGATGCCAAACCATGCGAGTTGGTTGCTCCATCAAGTCTCTTGTGACATAAGCGACATCGCGATCGCAGTTAGAACCGGGAAAAACAACAACACCAAATTTCATAATTTAGTTAATGGTTAATGGTTAATGGCTAATGGTTAATGGTGCAATTAGCAATTAACCATTAGCCATTAGCAACTCCTGTTACTGATTCGACTTCACTCAAATCAAAGCGATAGTTTTCAATTACGGGGTTTGCGAGCATTTGGTCGCACATCCGATCCAAGTCTTGGCGGGCTGTGCTTTCATCGGGTGAGGTGAGAGTGATTTCAATGTATTTACCGATCCGCACCCGCTCCACATTGTGATATCCTAGCTGTTCTAGTCCAGATCGTACTGCTACACCAGCAGGGTCTAGGACTGAAGGACGGAGTGTCACATATATTTTAGCTTGATACTTCCTTTGCACTAGCTTTATCTAAAGACTGCGATCGTAATACTACATCCTTTTGCTGCAACTGGAAGAGATAAGATTTTGCTTATTAAAAGTTAAGCTAAAACTTAGCCAAGGTAACAATTTAAAAAATCTTGTTGCTAAGAGACTATAAGATTCCCATTATTAGGGGTTAAGCTAGAGAATAGTCATGGTGACAGTATAAAAAATACTGGTTAAATACTAGAGATCTCAATGGTATGTTGTTGTCTATGAGAGCCATTCGCACACGCAGTCAAGATCGCATTTTAAATCTGCTTAAAACCGTTAAGCAGGGGATATCCGCTCAGGATATTTATGTGGAATTACGCAACCGCAACCAAAGCATGGGGTTAGCAACCGTTTATCGTTCTTTAGAAGCCTTAAAACTTGAAGGCATGGTACAAGTTCGGACATTAGGTAACGGAGAAGCCCTTTACAGCTTAGCGCAGCAAGATAAGCACCATCTAACCTGCCTCCAGTGTGGTGCATCTATTCCAATAAACCAATGCCCAGTCCACGATTTAGAAAGTCAGTTGCAAGATACACACAAGTTCAGAATTTTCTATCACACCTTAGAATTCTTCGGCTTGTGTAGCCAATGCCAGGTAGCACACGCGGCTGGGGAGTAGGGAGTAGGGAGTAGGGACTGGCGATTGGGGACTGGGGATTGGAGAATTAAGAAATTCAAGTAATACCAAGTTCTTCCCAATCGCCATTACCCCTTATCCCCAGAGGGGATCCCGAGTTCCCCAATCGCCTATCCCTTAGTTGGAGGCATTTCCAACCCCAATAAGGGATTTGAGGTGTTACCATCTGCAACAATTGAGCGGATACCTTCTAAGGTTGCAGGGATAGTGCGCGGGTCGATAAACATGACCTTGCTGCTATCACTCTTGCCAATTGTTGCACCCATATCCAAATAACCCAAGGCAAACAGAACTTCCAACGCTTGATGAACGTTGGGATCTGTTTTGATTTTTTGGGCAATAATTTCTGCAGATTCGGCAATAGCTTGAGACTTGAGAACTTGCTGCTGTCTTTCCGCTTGCGCCCTAAGAACGATCGCTTTTTGTTCGGCTTCTGCTTGCAAAATAACTGCCTTTTGACGGGCTTGTGCATCCAAAACTTGAGCATCGGCTTTACCTCTAGCAGAGTTTACGGCTGCATCCCGTTCTCCCTCAGAAGTTAAAATTGCCGCCCGTTTGCGACGTTCTGCTGACATTTGTAGTTCCATCGATTCTCGGACTGCTTGAGAAGGAATAATATCTCGCAGTTCTACCCTTGTGACTTTCACACCCCAAGGATCGGTTGCAACATCCAAGTCATGTAACAAAATTTCATTAATTTGAGCGCGGGCGGTAAAAGTTTCATCTAGCTCCAATTTACCCATCTCCGCACGAATTTGCGTGAGTACTAAATTCTCCATTGCCATTCGGAGATTTTCTACTTTGTAGTAAGCTTTCTCCATATCAACAATGCGCCAGTAAACCACCGCATCAACGGTAATTGACACGTTGTCCCTGGTAATACACTGTTGCGGGGGAATGTCTATCACTTTTTCCCGAATAGTTTCGCGAAAAACCAGTCGGTCTGCAAAGGGAATGATAAAGTTAAGCCCTGGTTCTAGCTTTTTGTTATAACTACCCAAACGTTCTACTAAGGCTTCATTACCCTGATTGATGACTTTTGCAGAACCTGCTAAGGCAGAACCGCCTAAAGCTAAAAATACAAGTAAAAAAAACTGTTCCATTGTAATCCTATTTATTCAGTACCTTGGAAAAAAGGCAGAGGGCAGATGGCAGAAGGGAAGATTCTCAATACTGCCCTCTGCCTTCGTACTCCTGCCTTCTTAGGAGTGCAATATATTCTCTGGCATCACGTATAGAGTCGTACCTTCGCGCCGCGTGACATAAACTCGTTGATTGGCTGCTAAGCTGAGTTTTTCATCATCACACCGCGCCCGCCAAGAATTGCCCTCATACAGAACTCGTCCAGCTTTCCCTGCTGGAATTTCAGTTAAAGTTTCAGCTATAATCGCTTGCTGAATTTTTGGCTTACGCCGTGACGGCGTGACAAATCGACGACTGAGTAAGACTAAAGATGTGGAAAGCAACAGCCAAACCACTCCTTGCAGCCATAATTTATTTAAAACCACTTGAGACAACAGCGCCACCACAAAAGCGCTTATACCCATTAAAAAGGCAACAAAAGCCGTTGGCAAAAACAGTTCCGTTAAACACAGAAGAGCACCTGCTAACAGCCAAATTACGGTAGTATTTGGCATAAAGCCATCCTAAAAAAATACATTGAGCCGTCAACCCATTTCTTATGGTTAGATACATTCATGCGTTAGCTGTTTCCAGAAAATATTGAGTTGTCTTTGGTCACTGGTTACTGGTCAGGTGGTCACTGGTAAAGGTTTTAAATAGATTTACATTTTGTAATATAGTTTTGTTTATTTCTGCCTACCTACTGAAGTATAAGTATACAATTCAACTTTATTTTAGCGTTGTAATTTAAAACATGTTGAATAATCACAGTAGTAAGGGATTTCCAAAAAATAAATTATCAATCTTGTGGGATGGGCGTCCTCGCCCGTCCTGTATGATTGGCGGGCTAGAAGCCCCCACCACAAGAATGTATAATTGGCGGGCTAGAAGCCCCCACCACAAGAAATTTGGTTATGAGGAAGTCCCTAACCACCAACTATATACGGGCGCAAGGCCGCCGCGCCCCTACTAACAACTAACAACTAACCATTTTCATGCTTTCTACTCAACGAATAATTTATTGCACAAATCCAGACTGTAGCAACCCTATGAATTCTGTAGGAGATAGTATTTGTTTGAGTTGCCAAACTCCTATAGTTCACCGCTATCTTTGGGCAACTGGGCTATCAGCAACTGAATTTAAAATAGGAGAAAAGGTAGCAGATAGATATGAGGTGGTTACGCCTCAAATCTGGTTAGATACTTTACCAGGACGATCGCCTGACATACCAGAAGACGTACCAGAAGAAATTATTCCATACTTACGTTTATATCCACACCGATTGCATTTGCCTCAAATTTATGGATTAGTTTATTTACCTATAGGACATGGAAATCATATATTTTTATTAGAAAATGCGCCTATAGATGAAACTGGAAATCTCTACCCAACAATTGAAGATGCTTGGGAACAGGCAAAAGGTGTCAGACAAGTTTATTGGCTGTGGCAAATTCTCCAACTATGGACACCTCTTTCAGAACTAAGAGTGGCTGGAAGTTTGCTTGTTCCGTATAATATACGAGTTCAAGGTTGGTGCGTCCGATTGGTACAACTTGTAGAAACCAGAGGCACTACATCCGTACACAATACCTCTTTACAACAATTAGGAGAGTGTTGGCAACCTTGGGTAGCGACTGCAAAAACTCAAGTCGCAAAAGAATTAGAAAAGATAGTGCAGCAGATGTGTAGTGGGGAAGCAAGTTTAGAAACTGTCACTTCTCAACTTAATGCTTTACTACTCTCATCAACAGCAGAATTGCCTTTGATGGTACGTGTATCAGGAAGTACAAGTATTGGTTCCCCTGTCTTGCTTCAGAATGAAGATGCTTGTTACCCCACTGATTCTGTAGATCCAGACGATCCCTTATTACCTCATGTATCTATTGTTTGTGATGGTATTGGCGGACATGAAGGTGGTGAAGTGGCAAGCCAATTGGCAGTACAGTCTTTAAAGCTACAAATCCGCGCTTTGCTAGCTGAGGTTACAGAACAAGTAGAACTCGCCCCGCCAGATTTATTGCAAAAACAAATGGAAGCTATCTTGCGGATTGTAAATAACTTGATTTGCAATTGCAATAACGAACAGAACCGCGAAGGGACTCAACGCATGGGTACGACTGTTTTGATGGCAGTCCAACCACCACAGGTTGTTCAAACTCTCGCTGGATGGCAGTCTCAAAATTCTCATGAGCTTTACTTAGCAAATGTTGGCGATAGCCGTGCTTACTGGATGACACATCATTACTGTCAATTGCTGACAGTCGATGATGATGTTGCAGGGCGGGAAGTTCGTTATGGGCGAAGTTTTTATCGCAAAGCCCTGGAACGTCCAGATGCTACAGCTCTTACCCAAGCTTTGGGCACAAAAGATGGGGAATTTTTGCGTCCCTCAATCCAGCGATTTATTTTGGAAGAAGACGGTATACTTTTGCTGTGCTCGGATGGCTTAAGCGATAATGACTGGGTGGAACACTCTTGGCAAGAATTTGCTTTACCAGTGTTGCGCGGCGAACTTTCCCCAGAAGATGCTGTTGCAGCATGGATTGAATTGGCAAATCACAAAAATGCCCATGATAATGTGTCTGTTGTGCTGACACTTTATCGTATCTCTCCAGATTATCTAGTACCTATGACGCGATCGCTACTCCCTGTAGAAATAGAACAAGAGGAAGAACAGGAGTTGACGGCTAGCGCTCAAGCACTTTTGGATTTAGATACAACCCAAGCCCCACCTACACCAGGGAAGAAAGCCAAAGTCCCTGTAAAGCGTCGCCGTTTTCGTTGGCTATGGATTTTGGGATTCTTTATCTTGCTTGCAGGCGGTACAGGTGGTGGATTGTTTGCTTGGTGGAAATTGAGTCCTCAAACATTCCAGCAAGCTTGTCAGAAACTTCCTCCAAACGTCCGGCGATTGTGTAATGGGGAGTAGGGACTGGGGACTGGGGACTGGGGATTGGGGACTGGGGACTGGGGACTGGGGATTGGGGACTGGGGAACTCGGGGCCCCCTCCTTGTTGAGGGGCAATGGGGATTGGGGACGAGGAGGAGGTTGACCGATGGAACAAAGTAGAGTGAAGATAAGAAGGATTAGACCTCTTGCTAAAGCACTTAGGGATTACATTTCCCAAAACTCTTCTCCTTCAACTCTTCTTGGGAGAAAAAAGGTGATGTTGCGGGATAATCAATAACATTAAAGCCTGCACGGGCAGGCTTTGTTTGTCTGATAACGTTACAAGCGCCGAACAGCCTGTCCGTGCAGACTAAAAGTCCGAAGGTCAGATTTTGCAAGCAGTCTATTTTTCAAAAAAAGCAATTTTCAGTAAGGAATAGCTGTGGAGACAGTGGTGGAAATACAGAAGCAAGGTGTAAAAGAAAGTATGAAAATTGGCGATCGCGTCCGTGTTAAAGAATCTGTCATCGTTTACCACAATCCCGAACATCGCGGTAAAGCTTTTGACCTCAAAGGCTCAGAAGGCGAAGTTATTGGTATTATCAACCAATGGCAAGGCAGACCTGTTAGCGCTAACTTGCCAATCTACGTTCAGTTTAGTAAAAAATTTAAAGCTCATTTACGAGAAAATGAACTAGAGCTAATATAATCCAGTTCAGCGGCGGCGACGAAACCATCGCATTATATTTAGTTCGCCGCGCATTCTTTCTAATTCTTGGCGATTTTGTTCTGCTGTCATGTGATACCATTCACAGTGGCGTTTAAACTCAGAACGAGCTTGAACTTCCTGATAGAACCGGTACGTTGTTTGGTATGAAGCAAAGGTTTCCTCAACTTCAGGTTGAGGAGCCGGAATAATATGTGGTAAATCTTTATACATCTATCAAAGCCATCCACGCAAACCATAAGCGATAATCCCAACATACTCTTTTATAGCAGCCGTTACCATCTCTAAGTTCTCCACACTAGGGAGTAAATTTAAGATGGCTGATTTGGGGCTGCTAGAAAGTTCTTGTAATTCGCCTTCACTAACTAGAAAGTCGGTAGGCGCAGGAATTACATCGATCCCTTGACGCTTGAAAATTAAAAGCGATCGCGGCATATGTATTGCCGACGTTACTAATAATACACGATTGATTCCGCGAGCCGCTAGAATTTTTTTCACATTGACTGCATTTTGATAGGTATTTAAGGACTCTGGCTCTTGTACCAAAGCTTCTGCTGGTATACCAATGGAAGAAAGGACTGTCGCCATATCTCCCGACTCAGATGAACCCCTACCCCGCCAATCAATACGACCGCCACTCAGTACAATCACAGGTGCTTTTTTTTGTAAGTAGAGTTGAGCGGCGTAGAGAACGCGATCGCCTGCTTCATTTAAATCTACAGTTGGTCGGGGATAAAAAGTTGATTTCGTTGCACCGCCCAAAACCACGATCGCTTCTGCATTAGGAACGCCACCCGGAATATTTTGCCATTCCAGAGAACGTACAACAGTTCGAGCCACCCAACTATTACTACTGACTAACAACACCATTAGCGACAGCATAATAAAAAAAGCGGCTACGCGGGGTCGCTTCCACAACATTACCAACGCTACCAGCATACATAAACTGGCTAGCCCTAGTGGGTAGAAGAATAGCGGTAGTAATTTGGAGAGATATAGGAACATCAGCTTGCAATGTATGGATATAGCTGACTAGCGATTGGGAATTGGGGACTAGCAATTGGGATTACCGAGTCCCCAACAACTACCTTTGCCAAGGGAGCTTAATGCCTCCACTTGGACGGCGGCGGAACTTACGGGTCATTTTTCTGACTTGTCGCCTAGCAGGTTTGTCATCGGGAAGAACGGCTTCTGCTTCTTCCGCATCATCAGTTTGTAGCTGAGTTCTTGTATCTTCTTTGGTTTCCCACCAAGCAATAATCCATCCGCCACCTATTCCAGCGATTGCACCGAGTAAGATACCCATAGGAGGATTGTAGCCTGCGAAGACAAAGCCAAGTAAGAAAAATAACCAGTATTTTAGACCAGCATCAATGCCTTCAGAGACACCTATGTCTGGTTGCTTAGGACCTGTTTTCTGTGATGTTGTCAACCATCCTATGGCAATACCACCAAGTACGCCTAAGAAAACACTTAAGGATGATGGATACCCTGTCATTAAAAATACGAGTGTTAAAAATAACCCAAACAGAGTTTGAGTAATAAAGTTTCCAGAGAAGCTTAACTTTGGTGGTGCCATAAGAGGAAGCTATCCGTGAATAATTTCTTTTAATTGTGCCTCTAGTGGTTGGATGGTGTCCAAAATCTTTACAAGAGGTTGCTCTTTTTCAGTAAATGGTTCGGCTTGTTGCAGTTGTGATTCTAACAGATCTACGGTTGCATCGGTAATATCACCTGTACGTTCTGTTAGTCGTTTTTGCAGAACTTCTTGTGGTGCCGTACATTGGATAATCTGTATCGGGATTTGGTTCATTTGGGCTTGAGTAATGGCATCTTCTCGGAACTGCTGTCGGTCGTACTTCGCATCTAAGATGACTGTATAACTTTGTTTTGCCAGTAAAATCCCTAATTCTATCAGCCGTGCATAGGTTTTCTGAGTCATTTCGGCTGAATAAATCTCGTCTCCACCACGTTCAAATAATGGAATACCAGCTAAATGTTTCCGTACCGCATCCGAACGAAGGTGAATTGCACCTAGGTGACGAGCTAAATACTTTGCTGTGGTAGATTTACCAGAACCCGACACCCCAGACATCAGTATCAGTTGTCCTTGACGGGGTTTTGTATATTCGCTTGCTAGTTTGTAGTAAGTAGCTGCTGTTTTTGTCACCTCTTCCTTAACTGATGAAGAGACGCTGGGATCGTCTAACAAAAACGAAGTTACCTTAGCGCGGACGTAAGATTGACGGCTTAAATATATGGGTAAAACTTGTAAGCCTTCCCAATCCCCTGTTATTTCAAGATAGGTATTGAGATAAGCATTGCTTAAATCCAAACGTTGCTGAGCTTCCAAATCCATGACGCCAAAAGCAACGTCATACATCACATCAACAAAGCGAAACGGTTCGTTAAACTCAATACAGTCAAACAGCCACAATTTGTCTTGCCACAAACAAATATTACCTAAGTGCAAGTCACCGTGACATTCGCGAATGCGCGAGCTTTTAATTCTATTCTTAAACAGTTCGCCACAGGTCGAAAAAAAATTATCCGTGTATTGCTTTGTTTCCTCAAACTGTTCTCGTGTTTGGGGACCACCAATATACTTTTCAGTTTGTTGGTAGTTCTCATCAAACGCCGCACGAACTGGCTCGACTTCACCAAAGGAGCGGATATAATCATTAGTTACGGTTTTGTTAGCATGATACTCAGCGACAACCCGTCCCAACTTTTCCACAAGTTCCTCATCAAGCCGACCCTGTTTAAACAGCTGACTTAGCAAAGTATCATTAGGGAATTGGAGCATCTTCAGAACATATTCTACAGGTTCTCCCGATTCACCCAACTGATATTGCCCATCCACTAAAGCAATTGGCAACACCTCCAAATACAGTTCTGCAGCCCCTCTCTGATTTAGTCGCAACTCTTCATAAGAAAAATGTCGCCGCTTCTCCAGTGTGGAATAATCCAAAAAACCAAAATTGAGTGGTTTCTTCACCTTGTAAGCATATTTACCAGTTAGCAATACGTAAGAAATATGGGTTTGAACCAATTGAACGGGTTCGCTTACCTCATGAGGATAAAACCCAGATTCCAGCATCTGCTGAATTAAAGGAGGAATAGAAATTTCTGTCATCTCTTCTCTGGTGTGCCTTCAGTGCCTAAAAAGTTTTACGATACCAAAAAACCAGAGGTTATACCCCTGGTTTCCACGGTTACTATAGCAAACTTTAACAGATCGGGTCTCGTTTAACCTTCCGATTCCGTTACCGACTCAGCAGTGATTTGTGGAGGCAAAATTGTTAGAACCGATTGACCGGATTCGCCCATATACTTCGTACCTGCTGGCAAAGAAATTTGGTCTACCTGCACGCTATCACCAACTTCTAAGTTAGAAATATCAATATCAATTGCTTCAGGGATACTTTCTGGAGAGCAACGCAGTGACAAGTTGGTAATATGTACGTCTAATACACCACCGTCTCTCTTCACCCCAACTGGTTCTCCCACAAGATGCAGGCGGACTTCTACATCAGTATCGCCATGACCTGCAACGGCAAAAAAGCTGAGATGATAGAGCGTACCCTTTGCTGGATGAGATTGAACTTCCCGCAACAGAGTTTTCCCACGCCAAGGAATATCAGTTATGTTAAGGTCAACTATGGAGTTATTAATAGAAGCTTTGGTGAGAAGGCGTTCTGCAACTTTAGCATCTAGAACAAGTGCGACTGACTCAGTACCTTGATGACCGTATAAGTTGGCAGGTATTTTACCAGAACGGCGTAAAGCATTTGGCTTGCTTCCATCTGGTCGCTTTTGACATTCAATTGTAAGTTCCATAATAAAGTGTTAATTGTCATTTGTCATTTGTTAGTTGTCATTTGTCATTGGTAGTAAATGACAAACGAGCCATTCTATGCACTCAGTAACGAGGATGGTGTGCCTTCAGAGTTCAACAAAGCACGCTTTGGTCCGTGGATGGGGTCTTCCACAATGATAGTTTGGTCTCGGCTTGCTCCTAAGGAGACAATCGCGATTGGAACTTCCATCAACTCTGCCAAGAATTTCAAATAATCTAGTGCTTCTCTTGGCAAATCTTCTAAAGAACGACAGTGAGTTGTTGTTGTACGCCATCCCGGCATGGTTTTGTAAATAGGACAACATCTAGCAAACTTACGGGCGCTTGTGGGGAAGTCTTCGCTGCGTTCTCCATCTATCTCGTAAGCAACACAAACTTTGATTTCCTCGACTTCATCTAGGACATCTAATTTGGTGATTGCCAAACAGTCCATACCATTGATTCGCACTGCATAGCGACCAATCACAGCATCAAACCAACCACAACGCCGCTTGCGACCAGTTGTTGTACCAAATTCTGCACCGCGATCGCATAACAATTCTCCCATTTCCCCATGTATTTCTGTGGGGAATGGTCCTTCTCCCACTCGCGTTGTGTACGCTTTAGCCACTCCAATAACTCGGTCTATCATTGTTGGTCCTAGCCCCGTACCAATACAAGCTCCGCCCGCAACTGGATTGGAGGACGTGACATAAGGATATGTTCCGTGATCCAGGTCAAGAAGTGTACCTTGCGCTCCTTCAAACAAAATATTGCGCCGCCGTCGAATTGCGTCGTATATTTTTAAGGAAGTATCAACAACATAGGGTCGCAAACGTTCCGCATACCCCAGATACTCCTCAATGACTTGTTTGGGGTCTAAAGGCGGGAGATTGTAAATTTTTTCTAGAATGACGTTCTTGTAATTAATCGTCCATTCCAATTGCTCGCGCAGCCCTTCTGGGTCCATAAGATCTAGAACCCTAATTCCTGTACGTTCGGATTTATCCGCATAAGTCGGACCGATTCCGCGTCCGGTTGTGCCAATTTTATGGCTTCCCCGACGATCCTCCGATGCCAGATCGAGCATACGATGGTAGGGCATCGTAACATGGGCTGTCTCAGAAATTAGCAGATTTTGAGTAGAAACACCAACTTTGGCAAGTTGGTCGAGTTCTTCTATCAAAACCTGTGGATCTATGACTGTTCCACAGCCGATCGCGCACTCGGTATCTGGATACAATATACCAGAGGGAATCAAGTGCAGTTTGAAGGTTTGATCCTTCACTACAATCGTGTGTCCAGCATTGACACCCCCTTGGTAACGTATAACAACATCTGCGGAGCGGCTGAGTAAGTCGGTTATTTTTCCTTTTCCTTCATCGCCCCACTGGGCACCTATAACAATGACGTTAGCCAAGTGATTATTTTAGAGAGCTAAAGTTTCCACAAATAACTATTATTACCAGATTAGCTTTATTTTGTCAACCAATAAATTCAGTGACCAGTGACCAGTGACCAGTGACCAGCTAGTAGGGTGGGCAATGCCCACCGTTTGATGTTGGTCAGCTTTGTCAACCAATAAATTCAGTGACCAGTGACCAGTGACCAGCAGTAGGGTGGGCAATCCCCACCGTTTGATGTTGGTCGGCATCGTTCATCATTAAGTATAAATAATTACATTTTTTCCTTTATCATTCATACTTCATTTTTGGGTTTATTTGTTACTGTTAATAATAATTAAAATTTTAAGGGAAAAGGCTACCATCATGGCTCTCTATGCTGAGTTACATAGGCATTTGGGCGGTTCGGTTGTACCGCGTGTTTTGTGGCGTTATTTCGAGCGTCATTCATCAGAGTTAATTTCTCGCTTTTCTCATTACTCTGAGTTTGAAGAATTTTACACGCGCCCTCGCAATACTTTAGATGAATATCTGGAGTTGCATACTCTTGTAGAAAGCGTCCAAACGGTCGAAACTTTACCTTACTTTATTTATCGTCTGCTTCGAGGCGCTTATATCTTTGAAAATCTTGCTTATCTAGAATTGCGTTACACGCCTTATTTAAGAACACCAGAGCATCTGAGTCAAGCTGAAAGAATAGACAAGATGGCGGAAATTGTGGAAGTTGTGGGCAAAGCTAGCCAACTTTCAGAATATCCCATTGTTAATAGCCAAATTCTTTGCATGCACTCTCGCCTACCTTTTGAAGTCAACAAAGCAATTGTTGAGCTAGCAGCACAAAATCGACAATATGTTTGTGGGATAGATGTGGCTGGGGGAGATAGTCACTATGCGGAGCGTTTGGACGAATGGGTTAGGCTTTATGAGTTAGCGCGATCGCTCAATCTTAATACCACAGGTCACCTTTACGAAACTACAGCAGGTTGTTACCCCCATCTTTTACCCTATTTGATGCGGATCGGTCATGGAATTCAAATTCCTTTGTTGTATCCAGAGTTACTTAAAGATTTGGCAAGGCGGGGTCAGTGTTTGGAAGTTTGTCCTACAACTTATGTAAAAACTGGCACTTTACAAGATATCAGTCAACTCAAGCGCGTGTTTGACCTTTGTTTTGAAGCTGGGGTAGACATTGCGATTTGTACTGACAACGCTGGATTGCATAACGTGCGCCTACCTTTTGAGTATGAAAACCTGTTAACTTACGACATTATCAACTTTAAACAACTACAGGCTTGTCAGGATGCAGCTTTTCGCCATGCCTTTGCTTGGCCTCACACTCAGCGTCCGGCTTCTCTATTAAATGGGTTGTTAAATCATCAAGAGTTAGTAGTTAGTGGTTAGTAGTTAGTAGTTAGTGGTTAGTGGTCACTGGTCACTGGTTACTGGTCCCTGGTCACTAGTCACTGGTCACTGGTTAACAACTAACCACTAACTAAATTAAACTTCTTCTGTAGCACCGCCCGCAGCCTTATCAATTTACAATTTATCAAAAATCAGATTTTTCTCGACTTTTTTTACAATTTATACATATTTATTGTATTTTTCTCCTTTTCTCGTGCCCTAGTCCCCAGTTTCTCGTTCCCCGTTCCCACGTTCTCGTTCCCAGGCTCTGCCTAGGAATGAATTGATTGAGGCTCTGCCTCAACTCCTAGACTAGAGGCAGTCCCAAAGTTGACTAACTCCCCACCGCTTCTAAATTAATTAAAAATGTACGCTTGTATTTTATACTGATACATTATGCTATGTATTCAAGCTTTACCAACAGAAGTTGTACATCTAATTACAGCCGGGGAAGTTATAGACTCCTTAGCTTCTGTCGTGCGGGAATTAGTAGAAAATTCCTTAGATGCGGGTGCGACGAGAATTGTGCTTTCTCTATGGCCTCAGCAATGGCGCGTCCGCGTTGCAGATAATGGCTGTGGAATGTCTTTAGATGACCTACAACGTGCGGCAACTGCCCACAGTACTAGTAAAATTCGGCAATGTGCCGATCTGTGGAAAATATCGAGCTTGGGTTTTCGTGGAGAAGCTCTTCATAGTTTGACGACATTGGCAGATTTAGAGATATTGAGCCGTCCTCATTGTGGAGATGGGGGTTGGCGAATTGTTTATGGCTATGGAGGAGAAGCACGACATATAGAAGCAGCAGCGATCGCTCCTGGTACGGTTGTAACAGTTTCTAACCTTTTTGAAAATTGGTCGTCTCGTCGTGAGGGAATGCCATCAATAGCACAGCAAATGAAAGCAGTGCAAGCAACGATTCAACAAATAGCCCTGTGTCATCCCCATGTCACTTGGCAAGTTTGTCAGAACGATCGTGAATGGTTTTCCATTTATCCCTCGTTAGCAGTTGCTCAACTGTTGTCCCAAATTGTCAATCAAATTAAAGAGCCCGATCTTCACGAATTAAAACTAGAAATTCCAAACCCAGACCAATCGTTACTTCCTACTCCCGACTCCCTACTCTCACTAGTCATAGGATTACCAGACCGCTGTCACCGCCGTCGTCCAGATTGGGTGAAAGTGGCAATCAACAAACGGATGGTAAAATCGCCAGAGTTAGAGCAAACGATTCTAACAGGATTTCATAGAACGTTACCACGCGATCGCTATCCTGTTTGTTTTTTACATTTATTGATTCCCCCCGAACAAGTCAACTGGAACCGCAATCCAGCAAAATCAGAAATTTATCTCAATCACCTCAATCATTGGCAAGAGCAAATTGCCCAAGCCATTGAGAAAGCACTCCGCCTTAACTCCACATCTATTGGAGAATCAGCCCACACAACTCGCGTCAGTCAATTACTCAAAGCAGCAGAAGAAAAAGCCGCCTATAACTTCAATCCGTCTGACTCTACAGAAAAATCCCCCACTCCCTACAATATAAAAGCTGTTGCTCAAGTTAATAACACCTATATCGTGGCAGAATATCCTGGTGGCTTGTGGTTAGTGGAACAGCATATTGCTCACGAACGCATTTTATACGAGCAACTTTGCGATAACTGGCAAATTGTTCCAGTCGAACCACCTATTATCCTCTATCAACTGTCTCCTACCCAAGTAGCGCAACTAGAAAATATTGGTTTGGACATAGAAACTTTTGGCGAACAGCTTTGGGCAATTCGGACTGTCCCCGCACTCTTACATCAGCGAGACGATTGTGCAGAAGCGATATTAGAACTCAGTTTAGGCGGAGATTTACAAATAGCCCAAGTAGCTGTTGCTTGTCGTAGCGCTATTCGTAACGGTACATCCTTGACTCAGCCGGAAATGCAAACAATATTAGAGCAATGGCAACGTACCCGCAATCCGCGCACCTGTCCTCACGGACGCCCAATTTGCCTATCTTTAGAAGAGCCTGCTTTAGCCCGTTTCTTCCGCCGTAATTGGGTGATTGGCAAAAGTCACGGGATTTGAAAAATTTCGTAGACGCTGAGGCATTAAGGTATTTTTTGGAAATTATTAGCGCCAATTGCGTGACTGAGGTTGAATGGGAATTTTTGAAGGATTGGTAAAAAATCTATCGCGAACGAAGAGCATAGGTAGACTCAGTAATCCAAAAAATATGACAAATCCAGTCATGAGCCAAACAGTGAAGCGTTTCGGTTGATAATCTCCTCGTTCAATCTGCCAGAAAACTTGATTGTACCGCCATGCTGCTAACGCAATGGTCACGATACCAAAGATGACTAAAGAAACACCCAAATTCTCCGAGTTAAACACTGGATGCGGTACGGATTCTTGTTGAGTTAGAGTAGAGCTCAGTTGGCGTAAAAAAAGTCCAAATCGAGCAAGAGCAAAACCAAAGCCAATTAGTGCGATTGAAGTGCGTAGCCAAGCTAAAAATGTTCGCTCATTGGCTTGATGCTCCCTTTGGCGATCTATGTTAGATGTTTTACTCATAGTTAACACTGATGTCCTCTCGTCCCACAAGAGAACATATCGCATTTTGTACCTTGAGAACTGTTTCTCCTGGTAGCTTCTACAACAAAGAGACGCAATGCCATCACGTCTCTTTGTTACCAGAGGTAAAAACAATTTTTACAGGCTTTGCAGTAAACCAAAGATTCCATGACCTGTAAATACCTCTAACGCTATTAAAGACACGAAGCCAATTATAGCCAAACGACCGTTGATAAGTTCGGCGTAGGGAGTAAAACCAGTGCGATCGCCTTGCTCATCTACGTACACTTTAGGCTCTATGGCAAAATTGTTCATTTTACCTGCTTCGTCAACTATGGCACCTTTGTATTGCATGAAAATGTCCTGAATAAAATGATTGCTATTATGTAAATAAATGTAACAAAAAGATTAAGGAATGTAAAGCGTTATAAGTTTTGTTGTAGATACCGGCAATAAAGCTTTTAACCTAGTTATGACAAGGAAATATGAAAAAATTTATGGATCTAGTAAGAAGTTTTTCTGTGGTGTACGATTAAGAGCTGGTCACTTGGAAGTGACCCCCTCATTCAGTACTCCTCGTTCCTAGCCTCTGGTTAGGAATACATTCCTAGAGGCTCTGCCTCGTAAACAGATTGAGTATAAGTGATAACGTGACAGTAAGCACATTTCATTTTGAATACAAAGCACTGTACAAGCCCAATCAGTTGATTTACGGGCAAGGACAAACAGCAGTCATTACAGGGTGGACAGTCAAAGCAACTCTTGCAAAGCATTTGCTCCCACAAGAATATGCAGTTATCGGACAACTGTACTCACCTACACGGGGGCTGAACTTACTGGTTCGCAATTTACTATTTAACCCTCACGTTCGTTACCTAGTAGTGTTAAATGCGACTAAGGAAGATAAGAATGCGGGGGCGAGTCAATGCCTGCTAGATTTCTTCCATCATGGCTTTGAACGAGGTTTAAGCGATACTGGGCGACAATGCTGGGTTGTAAATTCTTCCTATCCCGGATATATCGATCGCGAAGTCGATGCGATCGCATTACAAAAGTTGCGACAGTCTGTAGAATGTCTGTACGCCGTCTCTATTCCGGAAGCTGTATCTTATGTCAAGTCCTGTGCTCAAAGAGGAGCAATGGAACCTTGGGGATGTCCTCTAGAATTTCCCATGTCGGCTGTAGTAACTAGCCTTTTACCTGGACCCCGCTATGGTCATCGAATTGAAGGAAAAACGATAGCGGAAACTTGGGTAAAAATTATTCATCGTATTAAGACAACTGGAACAATTCGACCTACTGGTTATGACGGGCAATGGCAAGAATTAATTGATTTGATGGCGATTGTGACAGATGAGCCTCCAAACTTTTATTTTCCCGAACCGAATTTCTTACCTGTCGATCGTCCCTTTATCGAAGAATATGTATCCCAAATTTTAGATGATGTACCTTACCGAGAAGGTGTGAAGTATACATATGGACAACGCTTACGCTCTTGGTTTGGACGCGATCAAATTGAACAAGTGATATGTAAGCTAATAGGAGAAATTGATGCTGCTAGTGGTGTCATGAACTTATGGGATGTTAAGGATCACGATCGAGGTGGTAGTCCATGCCTGAATCATATTTGGTTAAGAATCGTTGACAACGAAATATCGCTAACTGCCACTCTCAGGAGTAATGATATGTTTGCAGCGTGGCCAGCAAATGCAATGGGATTGAGAGCACTACAGCAACATATTAAAGATGAAATTACTAATCGTTCTAACTATAGTCTTAAAATGGGACCACTGATTACTATCAGTCAGTCTGCTCATATATATGATGACACTTGGGATAATGCTGAAAGACTGATTGCTAAGCAATATACTGCCATTTGTAATGGACGAGACTATGCCGATCCCTCAGGAAATTTTCTCATTGAAGTAGATAATGAAGAGATAGTTGTTGTCCAAACCACCATTGGTAGTGGAGAGACAGTGAAACATTACCGTAGCAAAAATCCACTTTGGTTAATTAGGCAAATTTGCTCAAGTTCTCCAGCAATTCAGGCTGAGCACATAGGATACTTGGGAATTGAGCTACAAAAAGCAAGTGAATGTATTAAAAATGGCAATGTTTATATTCAGGATAAGTGATTTTACGTAAAAGTTAGTGTTTAGATTGAAATTGCCAATTGGAGTGTATATTGACCACTCCATCACTCCTTTGTGATTCAAATCACTATTATAGAAAATTATATATTTATAATTATGTATCATATTTATCTTTCAAGTAAGTATGGTTGTTTGGCTAACCTAATTAACTTTACAAAATATAATATTTTTGAATTAAGGAGTATTAGATGTCAGTTTTAAGTGACAAAGACCTTATTAGAGAACTTGGTAGAGGTATACTTTTTCATCCTCTCAAGCCAGACAGTATCAAGGCTTGTGACTTATGCCTAACCGCCAGCGAGTACGCTTATGCTATTGGACAGCAGAAACGTTTGACTGTTCAAACAGAATCAAAAAAAGAAAACCCGGCTTAGGAGCAGAAGTTTTTCTGCATACCTTCCAGAGACACTGCTTTAGTGTGGACAGATGAAGCTATATACCTTAGTGGAAACTTTCGAGGTCCACTTTATTCTAGAGTTGAGGTAGTCTCACAAGGAATAGGACATATTGGAACACGAGTTAATCCTTGTTGGTCAGGAGTTCTTTGTATAGCCCTTCATAATGTCTCACATCGAGAAATGCGAATTAACGTTAGAGACATTAATCAACCAATTGCTTATTTAGCTATTGAAAAACTAAGTTCTAAAGCTTCAAGTAATAGCAATATTGATAAATCTGCCAGACTTGATATTATTCGTGGAATGTCTAACACTAATGAAATTCATGATTTCTTTAATCAAAAAGAAAATGCTTGGATGTCTGGTCATACCGATATGCTCAGAAAATTAATGGTAGATTCAAGTGAATACAAAAGAATAAAAAGAGGAGTACACAATACATTACTGACTTTTCTGGGTTCAGATGTATCGGCAAGATGGACTGCAATAGCTACAATAGCGGCTATCTTATCAGCAGTTTTTACAGGAATTCAAGCTTTCAACAAAGCTGATACTAAACCTTCTCAAAATTCTCCAAAAAATTTTTTAGAAAAGTAAGTAAGATGAACTTACTCCACAATTTAAGCTTTTCAGTAGAAGATTCTTTTTTTTATTAGGACAAATTGGGGATAATCAAAATGTATAATGTTTATGTATCAGGTGCTTTGACTAATGTCGATAATTTAAAAAGATGTCAAGAACTTTACGAAGAAATAGGATTGCTTTGTCAAAAACTAGGTCTTCAAGCATATATTCCTCATTTACATACAGACCCAATAAACCACCCTGATATTAGCCCATATGACGTTTTTAAAAAAGATAAGTACGAAATTAGTTTATCAGATCTAGTAATTGCGTATCTTGGTTTTCCATCGGTTGGCGTTGGTATGGAGTTAGCTTATGCAGAAGTTAATAAAATTCCTATAATTATTTTGTATGAAGAAAGCAAGCAAATATCAAGATTTCCTCGTGGTATTCCTACAGTCATCGCTGAAATTCAATTTTACGATCGTGAGGATGTTTTGAGAAAATTAAACCAGGTTTTGGTAAAGTGGAAAATAGATATGGATATGTCAGTTGCTTCTAAAAACACTTGAAAATAAATTCTTGTGTTGATAGCTGGGGCAAGTGTAGAGATATTTTAATATCACATTGATAGGATAGTAAAATTTTAAGCAATTAAACCAACGATGATGAACCCTATTCCACCCACTACTGACTTATATAAAAGACCAACGTGGGATGAGTATTTTCTGATGCTGGCAAAACTTGCTGCGACTCGCTCAACATGCCTCGCTTTTCCTGTAGGTGCTGTCATTGTAAAAAATAAGCAAGTTTTAGCTACAGGTTATAATGGACCTCCATCAGGTTCTGTTCATTGTACATCTCAAGGATACTGCTATCGAGGCTTGAGCAGTTGTGATGCCAGTCAAACATTACCATCAAGAGCTGTACACGCAGAAGCTAATGCAATAGCACAAGCAGCCAAGCATGGTATTCCTACAGATGGAGCCAGTATTTATGTCACCTTAGAACCCTGTTTGTCTTGCTTGAAGTTAATTATCTCCGCAGGTATTAAAGAAGTTTTTTATGAAACTTCTTTTAATGGTGGAGATAAAGCTTTGGTGAGAGATTCTTTTGTCAACGAGACTTTAGTGGTACTCACACAGATTCATTTATCCGAAATAACGGCACAAAAAGCTGCTCAATTCCTACTTAACCCAACATCTGTTGCTAGAACCATAGAAACAGAAACGGTTTCCGTTGTAGATTGCAAAACAGAGAGAGGATAAGGTAAAAAAATTTTTCTAGCTTAAGACCATTCGTGACAAGTTAAGACAAAATTACTTTTGTCAATAGTAATTACGGTGTAACTCATCCATTCTAGTAACGTATCAAATTAAGCCTTATACCAAGTTTTTGGGGTAAGGATGAACGATGCATTTAAACATGACGCGATCGCTAGCTTAGAGGATGTTTGTAAAGTCTACTATTGTATCAAGATCCCCCCTTCAAAAGGGGGGAAAATACTCCAAAAGTCCCCCTTTTTAAGGGTGATTTAGGGGGAGCGTGAATATTGGATACCTCAGTTATCACTTTTAAAACATCCTCTTAAAAATAGTGTTTCCGACATCGATTTTTTGCTGCTATATTTTAAGCACTATTACTTATTGACAAATGATTGACAACCTTAACTTGTCACCAATGGCTTAAGACTAGCTTAAGAACTGAGAAGATAGGCTCTAAAGTAGAGCCTTCATCAATTTATTCCCGATTCCTTTGCTTTAGAAGGAAAGTAGTTTGAAAATTTTCTTAACTTTTCAATTAATTGAAAGTTTCTTGTGGTTGCTTTTCAAACCCATCTACATTTTTATGACTAATGAGTGCGTCGAATCTCCGTAATCTGATCTGCTATGTCCAGAATCGACTGGGGCATTTCTGCTCCAGTAAAAATAATATCAATGTGCGATGGACGATTTGCCAAAAAGGTCAAAACTTCTGTTTCAGGAATTAAGTCAAAGTGAATGGCTAAGCTGAGTTCATCTAAGATTACGAGAGAATACTTATCTTCAAAGACAAGCTTTTGTGTATGTTGCCACAACTTTTGTAAAGATTGCGCTTCGCTTTCATTTAACTCTGGTGTATCAATATAGCGAGGTATATCGCAACGTATCCAGTCTAATTTTTGCCCTAAGCGCATGGGGTGCTCGTGTCCTTGATGAATACCACCCTTAAGAAATTGTACAACTAACACTGGCGTACCCTGACCTGCTATTCTCAATGCTTGAGCCATAACATTGGTAAAAAAGTTACGGTTAGGGCTTGTAAAAACTTGTACTAGCCCTTTCATAGAATGCTGTAAGTCAAGAGTTGTATTTTCGCTGGAAGTTTCTAGCTGAGCAATCATAATAATTTGTGTTATCTAATACAGAAATAAAATTTGTTGCTGAAATAACTTTTGGCAGGTCTACTTGTATAATTTATCTGTTTTTACGATATGTAATGTTTAGCGTTAGTTGCATTCTTAGTCAACCACCAGGTTTGTGCTTTAGTCAAGAGTTCTCGATATTAAACTTCTTGCTTTCATTGAGCAAGAAGTTGTAAAAAATAAAACATAGAACTAGCAAAACAAGTTAATTCAGTAGGGGGCATTGCCGTCATTTTTTGAAAATTTACGAATTTCAACAAGTATGCTATTTGCCGTCCGTTGAAAGGATACAGATAAGACAAGTTATAAATGTGACATATAAAAGGAGCTAACAGTTGTGAGATTAGTGATTTTAGGAGGATCGGGATCGGGGAAAAGTACTCAAGCACACAGGCTGAGTAAACATTTTGAGGTTCCTTTAGTTTCTGTGGGTGAGATTTTGCGCTCTGCGATCGCTAGCGTAACAGATAAGAGTCGTTTTGCTCATCCCTATGTTGACTTGGGGGAGCTTGTTCCAGATGAAATGATGATTGAATTCATCGGTGAGCGACTGAAACAACCCGATGTAGCAGATGGCTGGGTATTGGAAGGTTATCCCCGCACAGCTTTTCAAGCAGAAGAGCTAGATTTTTTACTGGATGGTTTGGGGCAAAAAGTAGACTGGGCGATTTATCTCCAAGTATCGCAAGCAGTTATGGTGAATCGTTCAGTGGGGCGTTCTGTTCCAGACGATTTATCGGAAATCGTACAGAATCGCGTAGAATTGTTCTACGATCGCACCGTTCCTATCTTGGAGTATTACGATCGTCGCCGTCGATTGTTAACCATTAACGGCGATCAGTTACCAGAGATGGTACAGCACAACATTGTTTCTCTCCTTTGTAAACCCTGATAAAATTGGTCACTAGTCACTGGTCATTGGTCACTGGTCACTGGTTACTGCTCACTGGTCACTGGTCACTGCTCACTGCTCACTGGTTACTGCTCACTGATTCGTTATCTTTAAAAATACTTAAAGTATGAGAGTGAAATTTTAGTAGGCTGTATCGTATATAAAAATTCCGAGGCAATCCCAATGGCTTGGCAGCGTCCAGACGGTCGGCAACCCCACCAACTACGTCCTATTAGCTTCCAGCAAGGTTTTACCCGTTATGCATCTGGCTCCGTGCTGACAAAATTTGGAGAAACTCACGTACTTTGTACCGTCAGCGTTACTAAAGGAGTTCCAAGATTTCTCGAAGGTACGGGTAAAGGTTGGCTGACTGCTGAGTATCGAATGCTACCTTCAGCAACTCATCAGCGACAAGAACGGGAATTTATGAAATTGTCTGGAAGGACACAAGAAATTCAACGCTTGATTGGACGTAGCTTGCGAGCGGCACTAGATTTAGAAGCTTTAGGAGAACTAACGCTGACTGTAGATGCAGACGTATTGCAGGCAGATGCAGGCACGAGAACAACAGCCATTACAGGGGGATTTGTTGCTTTAGCAAACGCAATCTCTAAGTTATTGCACCAGGGAGCGATCGAGCGATCGCCTTTGATTGGGCAGGTGGCAGCAGTTTCAGTAGGATTGCTAAAAGAAGAACCATTTTTAGATTTAGATTATACAGAAGATGTAGCGGCTGGAGTCGATTTCAATGTAGTGATGAATCAAAACTTAGGAATTATTGAAATCCAAGGAACGGCTGAAGAAGGTAGTTTTAGTCGCCAACAACTCGGAGAACTTCTAAATTTTGCCGAAAAAGGAATTCAACAACTGTTAATTTTGCAACAGCAAGCGATTGTTGATTGGAAGGAAATCTATCAATCAGTGACCAGTGACCAGTGACCAGTGACCAGTGACCAGTGACCAGTGACCAGTGACCAGTGACCAATGAGAATAAATCATATCTCAATCCAAAATTCCTAACCTGATATTAAAAGTTTCAAAAGGGAAAAGGGGAAATTGTCAGAATTTCGCTATTGTAATGCTGGAAGTGGCTAGTGTTACGAGAGAGCGATGAGCAAAAAAGTTGAAGTTCTAACGGATCGAGATGCCCTAGTTTCGCAAGCGCTAGAATTGATAATATCTAAGATGGAAACTGCCATTGCAGAGCAGGGACGGTTTACTATTGCCCTTGCTGGAGGTAGTACACCCAAACCATTGTACGAGGCGATTGCGTCACAAAATCTGCCTTGGGATAAAATTCATGTGTTTTGGGGAGATGAACGCTACGTTTCGCCCGATAGTCCCGATAGCAATCAACTTATGGCACGTCGTGCTTGGTTAGATCGCGTCGAGATTCCGGCGGCTAATGTTCACCCCATGCCAACAGATGAAGCCGATCCCGCCGTGGCTGCAGCTAAGTATGAAAAACATCTGCAAGAATTCTTTCACTCTTCACCCGGAGAGTTTCCTTCTTTGGATGTGGTTTTATTAGGAATGGGAGATGATGCACACACTGCTTCTTTGTTTCCTCATACGGCAGCATTGAAAGTACAGGACAAGCTGATTACCGTAGGCAACAAAGATGACAACCTACGTCTCACTTTTACATACCCCTTCATTAACGCTGCTCGTTGCGTTATGTTTTTAGCTACTGGTGCTAACAAAAAACCAGCCCTAGCTCAAGTCTTTGCACCGACTGCAGATGACTTTGCCTACCCATCCCGCCTAATTCAACCTAAAGGAGATCTTGTGTGGTTGTTAGATGCAGCCGCAGGTAGTGACCTGAACAAAGGATGAAGTATAAAGGATGAAGGATAAAGGATGAGGTATGAAGGATAAAATTTCATACTTTATACTTTATACTTCACACTTCATACTAGAAGAAGGCACTTGTTAAAATCGGAAGCTAGAGTAGCCCCTCTGTTTGTTGGGACTATATTTTATGATGAACTTCAACTAAAGGCTTAACTCCATGATCGTCTGCCCAAATTGCAATCACCCAAACCCAGACGGCGCTGTCCAGTGTGAAGCTTGCTATACCCCTTTACCAGCCACCACTAACTGTCCTAACTGTGGGGCAACTGTGCAGGCAGATGCGTCTTTCTGCGGTCAATGTGGCTATAACTTGCGAGCAGTTGCGACTCCTGCTGCCACTGCTCCTACCGCTGTTGCGGTGACTATCGCTCCTGACATTTCAGAACCACCTCCATTGGTTGTACCCGATCCGCTCTTACCGCCACAACCAATAGGTGTAAATGGTTCTGCCAGCAATAACGTACCTAACTCTCCACCTTTACCACCAACAGCTGTTTCGGTTCCCGAACCAGACTTTACAGGATCTCAGAACAGCGAACTACCAACTGTTTCTGCACCACCTCCTCCTCCTGTCATCCCAGAGCCAGTTGCAGCACCAGAACCAGAGCCAACAACTGCTGCAGCGCAACCAGTACCGCCTCCGCCTCCACCAGAAATACCAGCGCCTGCACCCTCTGTCACGCCACCGCCTTCAGTAGCAGCACCAACACCCACGCCCCCACCACCACCACCCACTCCAGTAGGCGTACCACCTGCTTCAAGGACTCAATTACAACAAGTAACCGCACGCCTCATCCACGTTCAAAGCGATAGGGATGTTGAGTTACCGCTCAATCTCTCTGTTGTCCATATAGGTAAGCCGAACGATCGCATTCCACCAGATATAGATGTATCGGGATTTCCAAATTCTGAGATTGTCTCGCGAATTCATGCTGATATTCGGATAGAGGGAGACGCTTATTATATCGAAGATGTTGGTAGTTCTAACGGCACTTACGTTAATAACTTACCTCTGTTACCTGGAAACCGCCACCGCCTGAGACCAGGCGATCGCATAAGTTTAGGTAAAGGAGACTTAGTAACGTTCCTGTTCCAAATCTCTTAGCCAATTCTGTTTCTGATATAACACGTGTGCTTGCGTGATTAAACTCATCCTGTTACATTCATTGGAATCTCTCCCGGCTCAAAGTTGGACTTTTGAAGATGAACCCATCATCCGCATCGGACGGGCGACGGATAATCATGTCGTTCTCTACAGTGCTGTGGTTTCCCGCCATCACGTTGAGGTAAGACGGGTAGATAAGGGCTGGGAAATTGTCAGCGTAGGTGCAAATGGAACTTATGTGGATGGAGAACGCATTCACCAAGTAGCGGTTAGCGATGGAGTTATCTTCCGTCTTGCTCGTTCCGGTCCTCAAATCCAAATCCGCTTAAATAATTCGTAATTGAATTATGAATTATGAATTACGAATTATGAATTGTGGTAATGCGAGTTGGTAGTGCGGTTGAGCGCAAACAACGGTTAGGATGGATGTGCAACCGCGACCAAATGCATTATTAAGTCATAGGATTAGGAAGACGAACCCATGAGCAACTTTGGGAAAGATTTTGAACCCCTGCTTGCCAAAGAAGCCCCAAAAGCAATTGACCGTATGGGATTTACTTGGTTAGTTGCAGCTGCTGCAGCCACTATCGTGCTGTGGCAGGTTCCTGGAGGAGATTACATTTTATACCCATTTTCTATCTTGGCAACTTGGTTTCACGAAATGGGTCACGGGATAATGGCGCTTCTCTTGGGAGGAAATTTTCAACAGTTACAAGTTTTTCCTAATGGCTCTGGTGTTGCATTCCATAGTGGTGCTTTATATTTAGGACCTATTGGTCGCGCTTTGGTTGCCGCCGCCGGACCGATGGGACCCCCAGTTGCAGGTGCAGCCCTAATTCTCGCTTCCCGCCGTTTTAAAACTGCAAATCTCAGTTTAAAGATTTTAGGGGGTTTTCTGCTCCTCTCAACAGCTATATGGGTGCGATCGCTGTTTGGAATTGTAGCGATTCCCCTTTTAGGTTTAATTATCCTTGGTATTGCCCTGAAAGCGCCTCACTGGGTACAAGGGTTTGTCATTCAATTTCTTGGCGTACAAGCTTGTGTGAGTACTTATCATCAACTCAATTATTTATTAAGTGCTTCTGCTGGTCCCGGTCTGCTTTCCGATTCAGCACAAATACAGCAACAGTTGCTTTTACCCTATTGGTTTTGGGGTGGGTTGATGGCGATCGCATCTCTAGTTATTTTGGTACAAAGTCTTCGCCTCGCCTATCGTTCTAGATAGGCTGATAAATTTGTCACTTGCATAACCTCAGTAAACTTAATTCTTGTGGTACGGGCGTCTCGCCCGTTCCTTATCAGTTGCAGGCAAGATGCCCACACCACCCAGAATAATTTATTAAGCCCCTTCAGGGCGGGAACGGGGAACAGGGGAAAAACTAGCCCCAAAACCAGCTTTAAACCCTCTTCCCTTGTGGGCAAAAAAATCCTTGCATCTGGGGCAACGAATTACAAAATTTCCAATTCTTAAGTTTCTGATGAAAGCAAATTTTTAAATAGATAATTTAGTTCTTCTAAGTTATGAGCAGGAAATGTTGAGTTATCAGACTTAATTGTTGTTTGATAATGTTGGTTATTTACAATTTCCCAATCGATTACTGTTGTATGTTCTCTTTGAACAACATCTCGCTTCCAATGAATTATTAATCTAAATATATAAAGACCACCATCATGAACTGCAAAGAATACAGGCTCTGTTTCTTGATAAGTTGAAAACTTAGCTGCAACTTGCTGTTGAGCGGCGTTAAAAAAGCACAAGACGCCACGTTCAAGCGATCGCGCCATCTTTATCATTTCAACCAAGTACAACTGCTTCTTACACTGGTGCTTTCTTGTAAGACTTGTTGAAACTCGTCTACAGAAGTAATAGTAATCGCCCGTCTGAGAAGATTTTTCAGTGTAGAAACAGCATTTATCAGGTTAATTGCATTCACTACTTGATTTGGTACTTCTCCAAACCTTTGTTTTATTACAGCCTTAATACTCTAGAAAAAGTTGTTTGTAATAGTTGCTTGAGTATGTATATCTTAGAGCGAATTGCTGCTAATAAGTGGCGTCAAAGTGCCGGTCTATTAACTATTGTATTAATTTAAATCGGAATTAATGCTTTACGGCAATTATTAGCACAGTACCAAGCTAGCATCATTCAATTTCTCGGTGTTGACGGTTTCGATTACTTGCTACAACTACTGGAGAAATATAATTAATAATTTTCATATAAAGTGATATAATTTTAGCAAAGAAGTGTTTCAATGTTAAGCAAAAATGGGAACTTAAAATGGATTCAATAAAAGCAAAAATTGTCGAAAAACTAGAACACTTTCCAGAAACTACACTTCAGGAAGTTCTAGATTTTGTTGATTTTTTGGAGTACCGAAAGGTAAATAATCAAGAAACTTATTTATCTACAGCTAGCAATGACACACGAGAAAAATCTGATGTTGAATGGCTAGATACTGATTTATCTAATTTAGGTAGCTATGAATCTTATGATTGGCAACCAGGAGAACTAGAGGAGGGGTTACCTGTTAAATACGTTCCAGGAGAGGGGGTAGTCATCGTTAGAGAATGACAACTACTTCTTTAGAATTTGGTGACATTGTTACAGCACGCTTTCCCGAACACAATCCCCAAGGTCGCGAACAACAAGGCTACCGACCCGCTATTGTGGTAGGTTTTCCAAATCGCATAGGAATACCCCGCTTCTCGTTGGTGATAGTAGTTCCAATGACTACAGATAAGGGACAATTATGGGCATTATCTTCTCCCCATTTATATTTGCGTTTTCCAATAGGAGTGGCGCAGTTAAGAACACCATCTATTGCTTTGTTGGACCAGGTAAGGGTTATAGATGTTAACCGGATTGTTGCTTATCGCGGGAGTTTAACACCTGACCAATATGAGCCTATCTTAATTGGACTTCAGCGCATTATTGGTCCTTAGTTGTTAAGTAAGTCAGCAAGAAAAAATCAACCTATGTAACGAAAAGTAAAATTTTGTATTTGTCTCATAGTAGCGCTGTCTTCGCACGAGCGCGCTACTACAAACTAATTCTCTCCTCTGTGTTCTCTGCCTTCTGAGCAGTTCAAAAAAAATCAATTTCACAAATTGTGTTGGATTGTTATATACGCGCTCGCACGCCAGATTAAGCTGTTGCGCTTTTTATTTGCCGCAGGACAGGTGAGGACGCCCGTCCCACATGAGTTAGGTTGGCTCTCGGCTGTGCAACTTAAAGAATTATTAGCTTATTTGTAACCTATTGCTGTAGGATTCATTTTCGCAGGATAGAGCCTTCCATCCAAAGACGTATTAGTCATTTCCTCCTTTACACCACTGAGATTTAACAACATCAACTCATCTCGCTGATGCCAAACGAAAAATATTTTTTGCCTCTCATTATAGAGTGTTTCTAAATTTATTTGATAAACATCATTATCGATTCGCTTAAGCTTTAAGCCTAACAAATTTAATAACCTATCCAATATTCTGATTGCTGAAATGCTCTTTTTCCCCATCTCAATATTAATTCCTAGAGTTCTCCGAATATGTTTGCTACATTGGAGTGAAATATTTTTTAGCAGTATTAAATCGGCATCATTCTCAGTAAACTTTCGTTCTGGCTCTAGGAATTTAAGCATTCCTAAAGCTCTTAATGCTTCAATTTTAAGGGTGTAATTCTTTAAATCCGGTAAAAAGACTTTACCATCACCCCAAGATAACTGCTGATAGAACTCTTGCTTATCTTTGAGATGAAAGTATGTGCTTTCGTGAGTCAGGTAGTAGTGAGAAAGTAATTGACAGTAGTACCCTTTATCATCCCATAGCTTCAATTCAGGAGTGACTTCGATACCATATCTTTGTCTGAGAACGTACTTGTTAAGTTTGTATCGTTCCTCATCAGTTAAAGAATGTTTAGTTAGAAGCTGCTCGTATTCCAAGTAATCAATATCAGGTGCATTAGATACAGCCGTTGCTAGGGCTATTTGATTTTGGCGCTTAATGTCTCTAATTTTGCGATCTATTTCTTGTGTATTCTTCCGACTTTGCGACCAATCTTTTTGTACTTTGACAATTTCTAAAATTAACCTTTTTCGAGTGTTGATCTCGCCGGGGTCAGTTGCTAAAAAGGCAAAGCGTAAATCTCGAATAATATTCTTTTGCGTATCATTGCTTCGTGTAGAAACTGGATGTCCGTCTGCAATCAAACCTTCCTTCATTGATTGGCGGTAAAAGGTGATGGAAGCATTGACTCTTGCAGCTAGTTTTGACCAGGTTCGTAAATGGATGGGATCGTAAACTAATGGTAAATCTATATCAATTGCGTGTAATGGACTGAGTAAGGCTAAGTTTTCTTTTTGATTGTCTTGATACCAACAAGATAGCGATCGATAATTTGTACTCCCACTTCCTATTAATCCAATTCCTCTCTTAGCACACCAAATAAAACGAGGTATATTATCGCGAACTCTTGCTAATGCTTGTCGCGCATCAAAATCAGGAACGACTCCTTGAAAAATACCATAAACTCTATCAAAATGCTGTACGTCAATACTAATTCCCGTACCCAAGCTAGGAGTCACAAAAACCGTGTCATATACAGCAACTTTTTGATTGATAGATGCGACAAAATCAACGGCTGCGTGACCGGGAGTATTCGTTGTATGGCTGCTGACAACTAGAGTATTGGGAAATTTGTGTTGCAATCTTGCCAAACGTTCTCTCAAATAACGTTCAATTGTTTCACAACTATAACGCCCCGAACGACTATCAGTAGTTACATAACATTTGTACCCTGTCATTAAATCTAATTCAAGTTGATGAATTAAAGGAGTTGGATTGGGAGAATCGTAAAAAGTTGTATCCCAACCTTCCTGTGGTTTCCATTTATTAATAGCAATCCAAGGAACTACTTTTATTCCTGCCAAACCCTGTAAATATTCTAATGACACATCTGATAAATCAGCATCTTGAGCTACAATTAAGCCCCCTGTTTTTAATACGTTGGAAATTAACTCTTGAAATATTTTTAAAATTTTAACCCGTTTATCTTTACAAGTGCTGCTATTTAATAAATGCCATAAAGATTGTTCGACTTCATCCAAAATAACGATCGCACCTTGCCATTCTTTTGGATTTAGTTTCCAAATGGAATCGATGCACAGTCCGAGGGAGTAGGGGGTAGGGGGTAGGGGATAGGAAAGTAGGGAGTCCCCCTCGTCCCCTTGTCTTCTCACCCTCTCCTCTTTACCAAGCCCCCATTGAATACCGATTTTTTCACATAAAAAGCGTCCGAGTTGAATTCTATGAGTAATCAATAAGACGGGTTGATTTTGACTTTTTGCTCGATCTACAACCAATTGCAGCGCTGTGGTTTTTCCCGTTCCTTTTGCCGACTTGACTCCAGCTAATCCAGAAGTTGGAAAAGGTATTTCTCCTAAGAAAGGGCGGTTGATAGTGAGTGCAGCTGGAATAGTTAATTCAGTGTGGGGTTTAGTATGAGCAAGATAACCTTCTAAATCAATACTTTGCCGATAAATTGACTCAAAAGCACTAGCACCTTTGGCAACAATAAAATCATCTACGCCTTTCTCCTTTCCAGGAAGTTCAACAACTTGAACGGGACAATTTTTTTGTTGAAATAAAAATCCTAGTTGAGAAATAGCATTATTGATAGCTACAATTTTCTTTGGTTGAGTTTCAAAATCAAAGCAAATATAAAATGTTCGTTTGGCGATCGTGAATGCGCCTAAATCGGGAATCAGTTGACGACTGACGACTTTTCCAAACTCATCTTTGACAACACGATAACCATTTGTAATTCCAGGAATACCTATCGCTGCATATCCTTGGGTTAATAGCGCTGCTGCTTTCTTAACACCTTCACAAATAATGACGGGTACGTTGCGTTCCATCACCCACGACCAAAAACCTTCTGCTTCACTATTGGGTTTAAGGTTGATGTCATCTGGCATAGCCACATTGTAACGTTGGGAAACTTGCTGCCAAACGTAAAGAGGGACTCGCAAACAAAACACTCGTGTTGGCGTACTAGGGGGATGCTCGTACTTGATAGACTTGCAATTTTCATTCATCCGGGGTTGGTTTGGCTTAAAGCATCCCCACTCCATAGCTTGCCAGTGATTCAATGGATCGAGTCCCGAACACCACCAACCACCATCTGCAACGTGTTCGTAACGCTGCAACCAGCCACTCTTCACCATTCCAGTGTTCGTGCGAGGTAAATGTTCGGAAATTAACAAATATTCATAAGCAGTATTGCCTTGAAGAGATTTAAAATTTAATTTTACTATGTCTAAATTTATACCACTAATCTTGACTAATTCTTCAAGGTGTTGGTTGTGTAAGTCGTGGGGATACATTGGTCAGGGAGTAACAGAGGACGATGGACTTAAAACCTTAACACGCATCCTCTAATTTTAGTAGGTAGGAAATATGAAGGTTGTTTGACACTTTTGTACTCAGGGCAGTAGAAGATACATCGGTTAATAATTAAGTAGTTGTTCTTGTCTTTCGTATAAGTAAATCAATAAACTTGTATTGTAATATTTATATCTTTATAAAAAATATATATCAGCAAAAACATCATGGTTCAAACACTGTAGCATTCCTATTCCTAAATTATTTGTCAACTCGCTCGACCCGGAATCTGAAACTCCGTATTTTCTCTGTTTTCTTAACTACTTAATAAGTAGTATAAATCTTAATAAAGAAAAATATGAAAAATAATGTTTCTTAGATAATGAGTGAAAATATACCTGCACAAATAGAAGAATTTATAAAGCAAAATATTGAAATGGTTTCCAATATTGTGGTATGTGTAGGTATCATGACGATCGTATTAATTATATTTAAATATATAGAAGATTTCATCCAATGTCAGCACCGAAAATATCTTGATAGTCTAATTGAAAGAAGATACGTGAAAGGCTATAAACGTAAAGATGGAAAATATATTAAAGGTTACTACCGACGCAAACACAAGTAGTTATTTAATGGCTTTTTAACTCCTGATGTAGTTCATTGAGGGTACATTCATCTGCGTTCATCTGCGTTCATCTACGGTTTCATAAATAAATTTAAAAGGCAGCCGCAATGAAGAATTTCACCGCCAAGCATGAAAAAGGTAAAGTAGGTAGAGCATCGTATATTAAATGATGGTAGACTTTAGCCCTACCTACTCCCTTTTTCATGGCTCCGCTTAGGAACAGACTATAACCTATGCTCCAACAGCTTCCTTAGCAGCGTACATCACTTCTACGGTGATTTGATTGAAATTCCGCTCGCGAGCAAATTTCTCTGTGTTGCGCTTCACTTTACCACGTACAAAACCCGGAACTTTGTTTAACTCTGCCTGAGCTTCCTTAGTCCAAGCGAGATCGGAATCAGCCGAAATTCCTTTGGTAATCACTTCTTTAGTATCGTGTCCGCCAAAAATTTCTAACAAGTGGTCTTCCATTCCTAAAGTGAAGGAATTATACACCAAGTCAGCAATTTGATTTGTCCCTTCGTAACCTACAAAGGGTTTGTAACCAATGGGGAAGTTCTGGATGTGGATGGGCGCAGCAATAACACCGCAAGGAATATCCAACCGCTTACCAACGTGGCGTTCCATCTGAGTTCCAAAAATCGCAGAGGGTTCAACGCGAGCGATCGCATTTCCTATCTCAGTATGGTCATCGGTAATAATCACTTCATCGCAGTATTCACTGACTTGTTCGCGGAACCAATCAGCATCGTACTTGCAGTATGTTCCAGCCCAAACAACATGAATGCCCATTTCCCGTGCCAAAATCTTGGTCATAGCTGCTGCATGGGTATTGTCACCAAACACGACAGCTTTTTTTCCAGTTAAATTCTGACAGTCAATGGAACGAGAGAACCATGCAGCTTGAGAGACATACAGGGTTTGGTTGTTGATATACTCTTCGTAATCAACACCTGCACCTTGAGCGTTGATCGCCTGCTGAATCTTGCGGATACAACGAGCGGTTTCCACAACCCCCATAGGAGTGATATCCACGTAAGGTATCCCAAATTCTTCTTCTAAATAACGAGCTGCTAGAATACCTAGCTCTCGGTACACTACGAGGTTAAACCAAGCGCGAGGCAAATTTTTCAACTCGTGAACGGAAGCTCCATCTGGTATGACAACATTCACCTCAATTCCCAAGTCAGCCATCAGCCGCTTCAGTTCCGTCGAGTCATGTTGGTTGTGGAAACCAAGAGTGGAAATACCAATAATGTTGACGGAGGGCTTTTCGGTTTTCCCTTGTGGGAGTTCGCCCTTCTTGCGAGCTTTCTCAATGTAGAATTGAACAATTTGGTGTAGGGTGCGATCGGCAGCCTGTATTTCATTAACCCGATAGTGGTTGACATCTGCTAACAATACGTCAGACTTTGTTTCCAGTGTTGCTCGTTCTACAAAGTTTTGTAAATCTTCTTGCAAAATACTAGAAGTGCAGGTAGGAGTTAACACAATCAAGTCTGGGTGTTCTTCTGCATCTTTACGGGTGATGTTGTCCACCACTTTTTCTTGCGAACCGCGTGCCAAAACGTTACGGTCTACAATACTGGCTGTCACAGGGGTAAAATTTCTCTCCCGTTCTAGCATGGAGCGCATGACGTTGAAGTAATCATCGCCGAGTGGCGCGTGCATGATGGCATGAACATTTTTGAAGGAACTGGCAATTCGCAAAGTGCCTATATGAGCGGGACCCGCATACATCCAGTAAGCCAATTTCATCGATGATGTTCTCCTTAGGGGTTAGGGGTCAGGGGCTAGGGGTTAGGGAGAAGCAACCAATGCCCATTTCCCAATGCCCCCTCAGTGTTTGCTGCTTTGTTAAATTGCTTTTGATTCTCTCAAAATTTGACTTTGTTGATGAAATGGCAAGTACGAGGTTTTGGCGATATGCGATCGCTCTCAAGTCCCTTGCTGACCGGAATTCAGCTTCTTATTTAAACAACAAACAGATTGTTTGAGTGAAATAAATTGTAATGTTTGGGTAAACTTCTTAATTGTTTTTCATCTAGAGGCTGAGCCTCACCGAAAAGCATTCCCAGGCTCAGCCTGGGAACGAGAAACCTCCATACCTCTACTCCCTCTTAGGGAACTGCAAAACATAAATTATCCCAATCTTGTGGAACGGGCGTCCTCGCCCGTTCTTTATTTATGCGGGCAAGATGCCCGCACCACAAGAAATTTTAGGACATTTTTTTATTTGGAAGTCCCTTAAGCAGTTACCAAACGGCGCAAAGATTCAGCGCGACGTTTTGCTGTAGCATTGTTGGGATTAATTTTAAGTGCGTTTTCGTAAGCTTCTAGTGCCTGGGCGTTTAATTTTTTACGTTCGTATGAATGACCTAAATTGTTGAACGCTGTCACATAGTCCGGTTTGGTTCTCAAAGCTTCTTTGTACTGACGAATCGCTAAGTCATATTGTTCTTGAGCAAAATAAGCATAACCTAAACCATTGTAAATATATGCAACATTTTCTTCTCCTTCTTCTTCAGCAGCTTTTAATGCTTTTTGAAAGAGTGTAATTGCCTGAGAAAACAACTTTTTTTCAGAATAAATACTGGCTAATTCGTAATATTCTTGAGTCGTACCTTTGTCTTTGGCTAACTTCTTTCGCAAGCGTGACAGAGAACCTTCGCGCTTGCGAGTTTTTAAGATTTGGCGAAAGATGACGACAACTGTAAATGCAAGTAGACTGACTAAAACTGAGAGATAAATAGTTGCTAGATTGTTATCCATTGCCAAAAATACAAAACTTTTCTCAAAATAGAACTCATGGCTCAGATACCAATTGTAGCTTCAATAGCGCGGGTCGAATCATCAGAAATAGCCCTATTCCCCTGTCCCTAGTCCCCAATCCCCATTTTTAGATGGCAAACCCCAGTATTTGATACGTTCGCCAAGCCAACCTGAATCAATGTAGCGAGCGATCGCAAAATTCACCTTTCTTCGCAATTCATCATATTGCAAACCTTTGGGCATCACCACGGACAATGGTTCTGTAGAGAGTTTAGCTTGTAATATTCGATACTGAGTATATTGTTGAACTAAACCACTAAGAACGCTCCCATCTGCAGCAAAAGCAGCAACTGCATCTTTTTCTACTAGAGCAATTGCTGCTTGATAAGAATCTATTCCGACTAACTCAGCACTCGGTAAATAATACCGTACTGTAGCAATTGTGCTTGAGCGATCGAGAACAGCTATTTTCCGTTTTGTTAGATGGCTTAATTGCTGCACTGTATTATCTTTTGTGAGTAGTGCAGTGCCATCAAAGTAATAAGGAACGCTAAAACTCACTAAACGAGCACGTGAAGACGTTGCTGTGACTCTAGCAATAGCAATGTCAACTTTATCATCCAAAACTGCTGACAAGCGGTCTTGATTTTTTACGGGCTGTAGGCGAAAAGAATCTTCTTTACCCAGTAAGTCTACTGTCAATCTTTTTGCTAAATCAATTTCTAAACCTTGCAATTGACCTGTTGCATCTCTAAATGCCAATGGACGCAAGTTATCTTTGACAGCAATCTTGATGTAGCCTCTTCGTTGAATTTCTGGCATTTGGGCAGCAGATGCGAACAATCTTGCATCTGCAAAAACAAAGCAGAAAGCCAGAAGCACAAAAATGGCAACAGATAACAGAGGATATAACCGATTGAGAATCTTCCATCTGTTACATCCGTTACCCATCACCTGCTCCCTTTATCCTTTTGCTTGAGTAGCCGCCAATTCAGCCACTTTGGTGAAACTTGC
Source organism: Scytonema hankhaensis NUACC26 (assembly GCF_045865695.1). Lineage (NCBI taxonomy): Bacteria > Bacillati > Cyanobacteriota > Cyanophyceae > Nostocales > Scytonemataceae > Scytonema > Scytonema hankhaensis. The sequence goes on along the minus strand of NZ_BAACAP010000245.1, from coordinate 88,523 downwards.
TGGATCGAGGACTGCTAATTGCGCCAACATTTTACGGTTGAGTTGGACATCGGCTTTTTTAAGATTACCCATTAACTGGCTATAGCTCGTGTTGTGTAGACGTGCAGCGGCGTTAATACGAGTAATCCATAGACGACGGAAATCGCGTTTGCGCTTTTTGCGATCGCGATAGGCATTCCGAAGTGCCTTCATCACTCGCTGATTGGCAGTTCTAAACAGAGTTGAGTGAGAACCGCGAAAACCTTTAGCTAGTTTGAGAATTTTTTTGCGGCGTTTGCGAGCAACGTTACCGCGTTTTACCCTTGTCATCTTTTTAATTCCACCTAGTTAATTACAAATAAGGAAGCATTCCCCGTACATTTTCTTCATCGCGCTCGTTAACAACTACCATTTTGGACAGTTTGCGCTTTTTGTTAGAACTTTTATGCTCTAAGAGGTGATTTTTGAAAGCTTTACGGCGCATGATTTTGCCACTACCAGTGGCGCGAAATCTTTTCGCCGCAGCTTTGCGAGTTTTTAGTTTGGGCATGGATTGGCGTTAATTCGACACAATCCCCAATTATAAACTATGAATGGGGGATTGGGAATTAGCGATTGGGGAACTCGGGGTCCCCTCCTTGTTGAGGGGTAATGGCGATTAGGGATTGGGAATTGGATTAGCCTTTTGCTACAACAGTTTTTCGTCAGATGCAGGTGGGTAGTAATCATCGCCATCGTAGGTGTATTCAAGTAAATCAGTAGGAGTAATAATTCGGTTATCTTTCCTGCCCCGATAAGCCTTCGTTAAGCCATTACACAAGTTATTAAGCACTCTGCCGCTAATTTGCTCGATCTCATCTACATTTTTTAGCTTTGAAATGGAAGTGGGATGAACGCCTGAAAGCTCGGCAAGTTCTTTATTGCTAATTTTTTTCTCTGCCATTATCATCCTAAGCCGCCAACGAATCATTTTTTTGAAGTCTTCCTTTTTTACCTACTCTCATAGTTTCCTCCAAATCGTGATTTATAGTCAGCCTGCTTTTTGACTATCTTATTTGCGCTTGACATAGCTTATAATAAAAATTTATATATGAATTTAAATTTACGTAGCGCATTGACTATATACTATAAACAGTAAAAGAAGCGATCGCCCCGACCTGAGTCAAAGTGCGATCGCCTTTTACAAAAATTAAAGATCAATTACTACCTATTATGCCACAACTACAAGCGGTTGCAACAGACGAACAACTTATTGCTCAACAAGGATTCGACAAATACGTTGAAGCACAGGGCAATATCATAGCACTCCAAACACCCGATGATTCTTTTGATGGGTTAGCTCAATCCACGTCATACATCCTCAGTCATGCGTTGTGGCTTGCTCAGCAAAAGGATCTGTTATCCAAAAGCGAGTACAGAAAGTTGCTGAATGACCGGGGTTGGAAGAAAGAAGACCGGAAGTACTTAAATGTCGCAGCAGCATTCAAACAATTTTCAGATCGGGACTTAAGTCAAGTTGAACCAGCAACAATATTCCGACTCGCAAACAATCCTAAAAAGTACCAAAGCGTCATTGACCAGCTGCAAAACTTAACAGAGATTAACCAATCTACTGTTCGAGACCTAATTGCCAAGCAGCGACAACCCAAGGAACCAAAACAAGAAATTTCTAGCATCTGGCGTCGGACAAAGAACGGAGAGAGGTACTGCCAAATTCCACCAATTCACGAGACTGACGAAAGAACTGGGACAACTTTACAAAGGATGATGGATGAAGAGGGGCTAACGGCACAGCGCATTGTTGCTGAAGCTATAGCACTACGGCAAGCTTATAAAGAAGGGCGGTTGATGTTGGTGGAAAGCTTTGAAGCAACTGCTGATGAAGAAACATTAAAGGATTGGGAAACGAATTTGAGCAATGTTTGGGATAATGACCTGAATCCGGAAACTGACACTGAGGTGTTTGAGGAATACACTCAAGGTGCTTGGACTTTTGAGCCAGAGCCAGAAAAGGATGATTTGACGGAGGACTATGGGGAATATACTGCTGTTATTCAATTCAAACCAGAACAATATACCCAATCTCCTGTTGAGTTGTTGATTGAGACCTTTCAGAATGCCAGTACTTGGGAGCAAATTAGAGAAGCTTTGCTCGTTCATGAAGACCACAAGCAAGAAGCATGGGAAGCGCTAACGCCACTTGAGAAGAAGCGAGTGAGAGAATTGATGCCACTTGAGGTGAAAAAACTGTCTGAGGCCAAGAAAGCAGGTTTGATTGCTGATTTTAAAGAACTCAGAGACGGTTATTATCAAGTGCAACGAAGAGGGATTGTGTTGGGAGAAGTGGTGAGTTCATCAAGGTTAGACGCTTTTTTGGCTCAGTTGTAAGCTAATAATTCTTGAATTTGCACAGTCTGGGTTAACCTAACTCTTGTGGTACGGGCGTCCTCGCCCGTCTTCTCAAATGCACGGGCGGGGACGCCCGTACCACAAGAGCATAGTGTGAAGACTATAGTTTAATTCTTGAAGTTGAATAGCGATCGCATCTGTCACTATTTACTAGTGGCCTTAGGATCTAAAACGAGTTGCGAACCAGAATCGTTGATATGGTAAGTCCAAGATTGGGAACCAACAGCCACAACTGCTTCCCAACCTTTGATAGGATTGAATTCCTTTGTACAAATTTCGCCAAACTTGAATTCACAGGGGTTGCCAAAGGTTTTTTGAGTGGCTTGGGTAATTTTTAATTGGGCAATTGGTGTTTGAGAACGTTTGGAAGCATCACGCAAAATAATAGCCTCCAACGCTTTTGGCATTGCTGTTGGTTGAGAAGCACTGACTTTAGGATCTAAAATAATTTGCGAACCAGATTTATTAACGTGATAAGTCCAAGAATCTTTCTTGACTTGTAGATTAACTTCCCAACCTTGAACGGGCTTAAATTCTCTGGTGCAAACCTCACCAAACTTAAATACGCACGGATTGCTGAAAGTTTTTGATGTTGCTTGAGTTATCTGTAAATCGCGCACTGGTATGTTAGAACGCTTGGAAGCATCGCGTAAGACGGCGTTTATAATTCGTTTCGGTAGAACGTTGGACTGTATGTTGGAATTTTGGGCTAACTGAGTGGTACTACCGTCATGACTGACTTGTTGTGCGATCGCAAAGGCTGTAGAACGATCTGTATTCAATCCCCAAGAGAGCAAGGTGGTTAACACGAGGGTCAAAACAGCACCTTTGGGAACTTGAGAGACATGATGTAATACCTTTTCACCAAATGATTGCGACACACGATCCCCCCTAGCCCCCCTTACTAAGGGGGGCTTAGGGGTTCCCTCTGGGGTTGGGGGGAGATGGGGGGATCGCATTTGTCTCAAAGGTATAGAGAATCGGTATAAGAAAGAAAATTGATTATCAGTTGGAGATGCCATAGAGTTTAGAGGTATTTTCAAGACATCTTTGTTAGACGTTCTCACCTGCACATTGTTGCCAGTAAGTAAACTGAACTACATTACAAAATGTCAATCTAACAAACATTAATTACCAATGACAAATGACAAATGACTAATGACGATCCTCACTAGTTAACTTTAATTGTGCTGACTTATGACGCAATCGCGGAATTGACGTTTCAATGCCGGAAATACGGGACAAGGTGCTTGGTCTTGTAAATTCTCCGGTTTACTCCAAGTAAATGGTGCTTTTTTCGATGCAGACATCCATAACAATCGCTTTGCCCGTGTCATGGCAACATAAAGCAAGCGGTACTCCTCGGCAGTTTTTAAGTGTTTGGCTTGCTCCCAAGCTGTGGTAACATCAGGTAAAGCAGATTCATCGTGGAGAGCCGCACGAATTTGAGCGCGAGCGACTTCCGAGAGAGTAAAGCTTCCTAAAAACTGGCTTTGAGGTGGAACCCAAAATCGCCCTGGAATCAAGTTTTCGTGGAGAAAAGGTATAAACACGTAGTCCCAATCCAAGCCCTTAGCTTTGTGCATGGTAATAATAGTCAGTTGACCGCGACGGGTGTAGCGAGCTTCCGAATCTTCTGTTTCCACAGGTTCAAACCGTTCTGAACTGACGATTTCGCTTAGTGCGTTTAGCATCGTACCCATGGAAGCATAACCAGCAATTTGTTGGTTAATTCTTTCTGCTAATTTGTCAGCAGTTGCTAGTTCTGCTTGGTCATAGCTTAGTGCTAGCGCGAAAAAAGAAATCAAATGATACAACGGTAGTTCCAACCGCGCTCGCAGTAAACTCCGACACAAACGCGCTGCTTTTTGCACGGGTTCTGATTGGGGTGCAGCTAACGGACCTGGATACAAAAATTCTTCGGGCAAAGTTGCAAGGGCGTTTAAGTCTTGTGTTTCAATGAGTCGCCTTTGGACAAATACTTCTAGTGCTGCTTTCAAGTAGTCTGGAGAATGAGGGCGATCGCAAAATTGCAGTAGAGCAAGAATTTCCACTGGTACGTGAGAACGACGTTCCTGTTCGCCAACATCATAAAGCGTAATTTTATAAAGTTTGCAGATAGGAGCCAATTCTTCTGCCAACCATCGTCCTTGACGGTTTTCCCGAACTAAAATAGCTGCACTCGCACTCGTGGGGTCTTGAGAAAATAACTCAATAATTCTGTCGGATAATAACTCGACTGTGTGATGAATATCGCGAGGAGTATGAATTTCTAGTCCCTTACCAATACGTTCTGGATTGGCATTTGGTTGGGGATCGTCAGGGTTAACTGGGTGAATAATTTGATGGCGAAAGGGTAATTGTCTTTTGTCATTTGTTATTTGTCCTTGGTCATTTGTTATTTGTTCTTGGTCATGATTAACTGACGAATGACGGTTCACCCATTGCAGAACAAAATTAGCAGCTTCAATAATAATTCTAGTACTGCGACCGGCTCGATCCATTGTGGCGAGTCGTTCTTGCAAACTGCACTCCTCACAAAATTGCCGAAAATAAATGGGATCGGCTGGGGTAAACGTGGAATTAATGGCTTGGTTGGGATCGCCAACGCGGATAAGATTTGGTGGTTGATTTGGATTGTTGGGGTTAGCCGCAAGAATGGTTAAAAGTTCAGTTTGCAAAGGGCTAGAATCTTGAGCTTCGTCTTCAAAAACTGCAAAAACTTGATTTTGCTCTATTTTACGGGCGCTTTCGTTTGTTAGAACGTTCAAGGCGGCTAGAATCATATCATCGTAATCAATAAAGTCACGAGAGCGCATTAAATTTTGATATTGCTCGTATAAACCAGCAGCAATACTTAAAATTCCATATTCATCTGCTGTCTTATTGGTTAACTCGTGTAAATCTTCTGGTAACAAACCAGAACTTTTTGCCTCGTGAATCGCGGTCATTGCTAAATCCGGTAACACTTCTGTCCGCAATACTGATTGACGCCGCAATCTTTCTGTTTCTTCCCCGTCAAATTGCGTACCTTCTAGCAAGCGAGAATACTGTCCTGGATGGTTGGAAATCCATTGCTCTACGGCAGTACGGATAAAACGATGACTTTGGTTGGGAGTGATTAAAGTAACGTTTTCTAACTGCAACCCTGATAAATCGGGATAGCGAGTGGCAATGTTGAGTGCAAGACCGTGGAGTGTGTGTACAACAAAGCCTGTTTGCGGTAAAGATAAGTCTCTACGTAAGTACTCGCGAATTTTAGCTTTAATGTTCGCCGCCGCCGAACGAGTAAAGGTCACAACAATCAGTTGACTGCGAGCTTTTTTGCGTAATTCCGCCGAACGTTCGTACTGACGAGCAATTGCAATAGCAGCTGCTGCAGCCATCCCTGTTGATTTACCAGCACCAGGAACTGCTGAAATCGCCAAAGGACCAGATCTCCAGTCTGCCATTTGTTGCTGTCCGGGACGAAGGCTGTTACGGATACGTGTTATGGCTGTCTCCCGCAGGGAAGACACAGGCATTTCAGCATATACTTCTATAAAGTTCGATTCTTGCGGCACAGTATCTGTTAATTGAGTGTCTTGTTAGGGGTTAGTGGTTAGTGGTTAGTGGTGTAGGACAGGCGTCTCGCCTGTCATCGTTATTAGAACAATTAACAACTAACAACTAACAACTATCATTATTTAATTATGATAAATCGTAAATTCATACATTATCTATGTTTAATTGCAGTCATTTTCTTGGGTGCTTTTTTGCGCTTTTGGCATTTGGATTTAAAACCCCTATGGATGGATGAGGTCATCACTGCTATCTTTAGCTTGGGGAAGAATTACAATGATTTTCCGTTGGATGAAGTATTTCCACTCCAAAATTTGCAGGAAATGTTTACCTTTCAACCGGGAGAGAGTTGTTTTCAAATTTCCAAAACTGTTGCTACCCAGTCTACTCATCCACCACTTTTTTTCTGTGGAATGTATACTTGGTTAACTTGGCTCGCTCCTTTGGGAGAAGAGTGGGTGGCAAAGTTGCGATCGCTATCCGCATTGTTTGGAGTCGGTGCTACTATCGCAATATATTACGTAAATCGTATCGCCTTTTTCCCATTTGCTGGATTAGTGGCTGCTGCATTGATGGCTGTTTCTCCCTTTGCTGTCTACCTTTCTCAAGAAGCACGACACTACACCCTCCCCATGTTTCTTATCACTTTAGCTTTACTGGGATTGGTACAAATTCAGCAGGATATGGAAAAACGTCAAACAGTCCGGTATGTTGTTTGGACTGGATGGGCAATTGTGAACGTTATCGGTCTTTACGTGCATTACTTTTTTGCTCTTGCCTTTGTTGCCCAAATTGTGACGCTGCTTTTGTTAATGTATTGGCAGAGGACAAAGATAGTTAATCAACGCCAAACCTGGTTGGCGATCTTGCTCTATTCTACTGGAGTTGCAATTTGTTTTTTGCCCTGGGTAGCGATCGTGCTTTATCATTTTGGTCGTTCTGAAACTGACTGGATAGATCCTCCTCAAAATATTGCCCCTCTGTTTCAAACGCTCATAAATTGGGTGTTAATGGTCATTGCTTTACCAGTAGAAAATCAACCCCTCCCAATTTTATTGATATCTGGGGTGCTCATGCTGTCTTTCACCTTTTGGATTGGTTGGCATATCTTTCAAGGGTTCAAAAGACTATGGTCTACACCATCAACGCAAACAAGCACATTGGTTTTCTTAACTTTTTCTGGTTGCGTGTTGTTAGAATTTTTTGCTATTGCCTATTTCCTCGGAAAAGACATTACCAACGTTCCCCGTTATAGTTTTGTTTACTATCCTGGGTGGTGTGCTTTATTAGCTGCAAGTCTTACTCAAAAAGAAAAATTTGAACAAAGATCGAGAATTAAAAAAATTTTTATTGTTCTTTCTCCGTCCTTAATTTGTTTTCTTGTTGGTATCGTCTGTAGTATTTTCGTTATTTCCAACTTCGTTTTTCAAAAACCTTTTCAGCCAGAGCGAGTAGCAAAAAATATGAATCGAGACCCCTCGACTTCGCTCATGGTTGTTATGGCATATAGAAATTACCAAGATATTGCTTTAGGGTTGAGCTTTGCTTTAGCACTTGAACCTCTTAGGGATAAGAAAACCGAAAAAATGACTTCACCTCAATGCTCAATGTCCAATGTCCAATGCCCAAAATCCTACTTTGCCTTTCTCAAACAATCACCTACTTTTACTTCTGTCTGGCAAAAGCTTTATCAACTTCCCGAACTAGAAGTTGATAAGCTTAATCTTTGGATTATTGGACCGGGACGAAAACGCATAGATTATCTACATACAGTAGCAATTTCTCCTCAAATCAGTTGCACTATAGATTTTAAAGAGCACTACCGTATTGGCATTCCCTATCAGTTATACCATTGTCGTTGATGGCGCTTGGAACGCAAAGCTGTACACATAAGTTGGATTTACCCCCTTTAATCCCCGTTTTAAGTGAATATACGGTTGTTTTATGAAAACTATAACTACTGAGACAGTATAAACTTTGTTATAAAAAAAATTAAATATTTATATATTTATACTAATGCAAAGTGTATATTATATTACTAAAATTAAATAACTGAACGCTGAAATCAATTAGGCTGACATCAGCAGGTAACAAAAGCAATTCTTTTTAAAGATTTTTTTAAGATAGGTAAAGAAAATGCTATAAACATTTTAAAAAAGTATACTAAAATTATCCTTTAAAAAAAATAGCTACGTCACAAGAACAATTTTTGAAAGTAGAGATTATCTCTAACAAAAAATGTTCTTGTAATAATTACCATTCATAACAAATGAATATATCAATGAATATACAAAGCTTTATTTCTGCTCAGAATATCCAGTCAGAAAATTACGTTCGCGAGCCAATTCACAGCCCTGGTTTCATCCAACCTCATGGTTTATTCTTAGTCCTGTCAGAACCCGATTTAGAAATTCTCCATATTAGTAATAATACAGAGAATTTGCTAGGATTGCCAGCCCAAAAGTATTTAGGACAGTATTTATCCATACTTTTAGAATCGGGACAAATAGCTGCAATTGAAGGATGTCTTCAAGGAAACTTTGAAAATATCAATCCTTTAAAACTCTCAGTTTCCAGCCATGGAAAAAGCTGCTTGTTTAATGGAGTTATTCATCGTTCGCCACAAAACGATTTGATTTTAGAGTTAGAACCTTGTAGCAGTGAAGGGAGTCACGGTTTCTCTAATTTTTATTCTCTAACAAGAAATGCACTGACTCAAATGCAACAAGCCTCAAACTTAAGTGAGTTAAGTGCTGCAATTGTTAAAGAAGTCCGGAAAATGACTGGTTTTGACCGAGTTATGGTTTATCGGTTTGATGAAAACAGTTGTGGGGAAGTGATTGCTGAAGATAAATCGGAAGAGATAGAACCATATCTTGGTTTGCGATATCCAGATTTTGACATACCTCCCCATGCCAAATATTTGTATACCCTTAATCCTTTGCGTCTCATCGCAGATGTCAACTACCAACCTGTAATTATTACCTCCAAACCCCAATCAACTTCCTCCTCATCCTCCCCAACCCAAAATTCCCCCCAATCGCTAATCCCCAATCGCCAATCGCCAATCGCCAATCCCCTAGATCTAACCTACAGTGTGTTGAGAAGCGTTTCCCCGTGCCACATTCAATATTTGAAGAATATGGGAGTTGGGGCAAGTATGTCAATTTCACTCGTAAAAGACAGGAAATTATGGGGTTTAGTCGCATGCCACCATCAAACGCCTCGATTTGTCTCCTATGAAATTAGAACAGCTTGCGAGTTTTTAGGAAAAGTCATGTCCTTAGAACTTGCTTCTAAAGAAGAAAATGAAAATTTAGAATACAAGTTGCAGTTAAAGTGCAGTCAAACCAAATTTATAGATACAGTAGCTCAATCGCAAGATTTTGCTGAGGCTCTACTTCAAGATAGAGTCAGTTTGCTACAGCTTGTTCATGCCGAGGGGGCAGTTGTTTGTGCTGATGGACATTTGACGCTTATTGGTAAAACACCAAGTGAAGCAGCTATTCATGACCTAATTTCTTGGTTGAGTAACAAGTTTCAAAATTACCTTTTTGTCAGTGATTCTTTATCAAAGCTTTATCCAAAAGCCATAGAATTTAAAGATGTTGCTAGTGGATTGTTAGCTCTTTCAATAGCTAGAATTCGTAATAATTATGTCTTGTGGTTCCGTCCGGAAAGATTGCAGTATGTAAATTGGGCGGGAAATCCCCAACAAGTGAATACTGTAGCACCTGATGGCAGTTTAACTCTCTGTCCGCGCAAGTCTTTTGAGTTGTGGCAAGAACAGGTAAACGGAACATCTTTACCTTGGCAATCTTTTGAAATTGATGGGGCGATTGAGTTGAGGAGTGCAATTGTCGGCATTGTACTTCGTAAAGCTGATGAATTAGCAGCAATTAATTTGGAGTTAGAACGTAGCAATAACGAGTTAGATGCTTTTTCCTACATTGCTTCTCACGATCTGAAGGAACCATTGAGAGGTATTCATAATTACTCTACCTTTTTACTAGAAGACTACGCCAAGGTTTTAGATAATGAGGGTGTCTCAAAGTTAGAAACACTAGTTCGTTTGACAAAGCGAATGGAGGATTTGATTAATTCTCTACTGCACTTTTCTCGATTAGGGCGACAGGAATTGAATGTAGGGCTAATTGACTGTGATGAATTAGTGCAAAATGTTTCTGAAATATTTCGTATGAGTTTGGGGAATAGTAATATTAATATCCGAATTCCCAAACCTTTGCCTACCATTTGGGGCGATCGCATTTTACTTGAAGAAGTCTTAATCAATTTGATTGGCAATGGCTTCAAGTATAACGATAATCTGGAAAAATGGGTAGAGATTGGGTATTTAGATTCGATTGACCAACAAAAATCTCTAGGGACATTTTACGTAAAGGATAATGGCATTGGCATTCGTGAAAAACATCTAGAAACAATTTTTCGGATTTTTAAACGACTGCATGCTCCCGGTAAGTATGGCGGTGGGACAGGGGCAGGATTAACTATTGTAAAGAAAATCATCGAACGACACGATGGCAAAATCTGGGTTGAGTCTACTAGCGGTCAGGGCAGTACTTTCTACTTTACATTGCCGCAATGAACATAATTATGGAAAAACCATTGGCTCACTTATCTCTCAATATCCCCAACCATAAATACGTCATTTTGGTGGTCGAAGATAGCGATAAAGATTTCACCGCATTCACCCGTGCGCTTCAAGAAACTTCTTTTGTCTGCTCGGTGTATCGTGCTTGTAATGGTGATGATGCACTAGATTATCTTTACCGTCAAGGAGAGTATGCTAATCCCGCTACATCGCCTCGACCAGCACTCATCTTGGTCGATCTCAATTTACCAGGAACAGATGGGCGAGAAACGATCGCACAAATCAAACAGGATAGTTTACTCAAAAGTATTCCTACGATCGCATTAACTACATCTTCTAGCCCCAAAGATATTGAAGCTTGCTATCAGTACGGGGTGAATTGCTATATGCTCAAACCAATTGGTGTGGAAGCTTTGAGAAAAACCATTCGGAATTTTTTGGACTACTGGTTTGATACCGTTGTTCTTCCCAATCCTACACAGCAATAAATACCATATATGGATAGCCAACGCACCATTTTTATCATTGATGATTGTGAAGAAGACCGCATGGTATATCGTCGCCTTCTAGAGCGCGATACCCGGTATACTTATAAAATTGTGGAATTTGAATCGGCAACAGAAGCAATTGAGTCTTGTCAGTCTTGGATTCCAGACCTGATATTAGTAGACTTTATGCTGCCGGATGCTACTGGATTGGAGTTTCTTGAGGAATTAAAATTTTCCATCGAGCGAAACCATTTGCCTGTCATCATGCTGACAGGACAAGGAGATGAAAGCATTGCCGTGCAGGCAATGAAAAGTGGCGCACAGGATTATTTAGTCAAAGGGAAACTCACGGATGATGTTTTCTACCGTGCTAGCCATACCGTGATGGAACGGGTGCGTCTCATGCAGCAAGTAGATTCACAACAAGAGCAGCAAAGATTGATGGGTGCGATCGCTCTCCGCATTCGTTTATCCTTGAGTTTAGAAATCGTTCTCACCACCGCAGTTGAAGAAATCCGAGATTTTCTTAAGGCTGACAGAGTTATAGTTTACCAGTTTCATCCCGATAATAGCGGTACTATCGTAGCAGAATCTGTTGTCTCTGGTTGGAAAAGTTGCTTGAATGTCAAGGTTGAAGATACCTGCTTTCAGGGTGCGAGAGGAAAATATCATCGCAATCGAGCCGGAGCAGTTAACGATACACACCAAGCTGCATTATCTGACTGCCATGTTGAACTTTTAGAATACTATCAAGTCCGAGCAAATCTCTATGTTCCCATTTTTTCTGGCATTCAACCTGTAGAAGCCAATCGCTGTTTGTTGAGAAATGAACCTCCTGTTTGGGGTTTATTAGTGGCTCATCAATGCGGAAGTCCGCGTCAATGGCAACAATCGGAAATGGATTTGCTAGAACAACTCTCAGTACAGTTAGCGATCGCAATTCAACAAGCGGAACTTTACGAAAACTTGCAAAGCCTCAACGCACAATTAGAAGCTAAAGTTGAAGACCGAACAGCAAAATTTCAGCAAAGCGAGCGGAAATTTCGGGCAATTTTTGAGCAAACTTTTCAATTAATAGGGTTGTTAACTCCACAAGGAGAAATCTTAGAACTCAACCAAGCATTTTTAGAGTTTTTTGGTGCCGATCGCGATCGACTCAAAGGTAAACTTTTTTGGGAATTACCTTGTTACAAAAAATTGACTATGGTACATGATGGGTTGCAAAAGGCGATCGTTCAAGCATCTATTGGCAATTTTGTACGATATGAAGTCACATTACCGGATGCACGAGGTATTCAAAGGACTATTGATTTTTCCATCAAACCCATTTTGAATGAGATAGGGGAAGTCGTTTTGCTACTTCCTGAAGGGAGAGATATCACAGAACGCAAACAAGCAGAGGAAGCTTTATGCGATCTCAATGAAGAGTTAGAAGCAAGAGTTCAACAACGGACTCAAGACTTAGAGCAAGCTAATATTAGCCTTAGAAGTGAAATAAGCGAACGCCAACGTATAGAATTAGAACTGCTTCGCAATCGCGATCTCCGCGAAGCTATATTCAACGAATCGGCTGATGCTATTTTTCTTGTTGATGAGGATACCCGCCGAATCATTGATTGCAATCGTCGTGCTGTTAAGTTATTTGAAGCGTCTAGTAAAGAAGAACTCATTAACGATAATGACCGAACATTACAACACTATCCATTAACCTTTCAAGAGTTAGAAAAATTAACAGAAGAAGTTAAGAAAAAAGGATTTTGGAGTCGAGAAATTGAATATTTAACTCTTAAAGGAAACTCATTTTGGGGAAACTTAGCAGTTAAACAAATCACTGTTGCCGGGACAGTGAGAAATTTAGTACGAGTGACTGATATTAGCGATCGCAAGCAAGCAGTAGAGCAACTAGAGCATTCGTTAGAAGAAAAAGAAACTTTGCTAAAAGAAATTCACCACCGAGTGAAAAATAACTTACAAATTATTTCTAGCTTACTCCGAATGCAATCGAGACGAGTGCGGGATGAATCAACTATGATCTTATTTCAAGAATCTCAAAATCGGGTGCAGTCCATGGCACTCATTCACGAACATCTTTACCAATCGCCAGAAATTTCGCATATAGATTTTGGCGAATACATTCGGAGTTTAACAGATAACTTATTCCGATGCTATGGCATCAGTCAAAAGACAATCTTACTAAAAATAGAAACTGGTGGAATCAAACTCAACCTTGATACTGCCATACCTTGCGGGCTACTCATCAACGAGCTGATTTCCAACTCCCTCAAATATGCTTTTCCCGAAGGAAGACGTGGCGAAATTAGTATTCGTCTGGTATCAAGCACAGACAATACCATTATATTAATAGTGAGCGATACTGGTATTGGTATTCCAGATTCCTTAGATTGGAGCAATACCAATTCTTTAGGCTTGAGAATTGTGCATAACTTAACCAGACAACTCAAGGGAACTCTAACTCTAGATCGCGATCGTGGCACAGCTTTCCATATTACTTTTGCTCATTAGTAGTTAGTGGTTAGTGGATAGTGGTTAGTGGAAAAGAACAACCAACAACTAACAACCAACAACTAACAACTAACAACTAACAACTGTAAGGGCGCAATGCCTTGCGCCCCTACTAACAAATAACAACTAACAACTGTAAGGGCGCAATGCCTTGCGCCCCTACTAACAACCAACAACTAACAACCAACAACTAACCGTATGAAAAAAATCACAATCCTGATTGTTGAAGATGAACAACTTGTTGCAGACGATCTGAGAGAAACACTAGAGTATCTAGGATATATTGTGCCTACTATGGTGGCAACAGGAGAAGAAGCTATTGTCATTGTTGAATCACTGCAACCCGATTTAGTATTAATGGATATTCGGCTTGCGGGAGAAATGGATGGAGTAGAAGCTTCCGAACAAATCCAATCTCGCTTTAACATACCTGTTGTTTATTTAACTGCCAATGCAGATCGAGCCACTTTAGAAAGAGTAAAAGCCACGCAACCGTTTGGCTATATTTTAAAACCCTTTGATGAAAGAATATTATCGACCACTATTGAAATTGCTGTCTCTCGCCATCAAGCAGAGTTTGAAGTACAAAAGGCTTTGTCCACAGCTCAAACAGATAAACATGTTGCTCAATCCCAATCTCAACAAAAATCTCAATATCTCTATATGGCAGCCCATGAGTTTCGCAATCCCCTAACAACAATTAGACTTGGTGCGGAAATACTCAAACACTATGGAGATCGATTGCCGGAAGACAAAAAACAAAGCCAACTCAGTCGCATTCAATCTGCTACAGAAGACTTAATGTATTTGCTAGAGGATATATTAACATTAGGGCAAGCTGAAACTGGAAAAATTCATTATGAACCAGTTTCAATGGATGTAGTTTCTTTTTGTAGGGAACAAGTAGAAGCTTTGCAAATGACTGTAGGCGAGGAGTACAGCATAAAGTTTTTGGTTAACAGCGAGCAACGAAATGCTTATCTTGATGAAAAACTCCTTTGGCACTTACTGAATAATCTGCTTTCCAATGCTATTAAATACTCTCCACAAGGTGGTGAAGTATTATTCACGTTGTACTGGGAGGACAACAATGTTTGTTTTAAAGTACAAGACCGAGGAATTGGAATTCCAGTAGAAGCGCAAGCAGAAGTGTTTGAACCATTCCAACGAGCAGGAAACGTGGGTCAGATTCCTGGAACGGGATTGGGATTAGCAATTGTAAAACAGTGTGTTGATATGCACGAAGGTTCAATTAGTTTTGAAAGTGTTGTCGATCGAGGTACAACTTTTGTTGTTAAGCTACCAGTTAAAGAGTAAAGATTGGAAATAAGCCAAACTGTGTCAATCTATCAATTTCTAAATGTTGTAGAAACCTTTACACTCGATCGAAGATAATTCGCTGTTCGCGACAAGTGCGATCGTAAGTTGCATTTAAATCAACAGGTAAGCAAAGCCCGCCACGCAACCAAAGCGGTAAGGTTGGCAGCGAATCACCAATGTTAAAACTTTCGTGCCAAATATCCAAGCTCGATTGTTCAAAACGTTCCACCACTCGATAAGCAACAGTATACAACGTTGGTTGGTGGGAAGAACCCGTAATTTCTCTTGAATCTTGTGGAGACGAAGCTATTTGAGCAATCAATGCATCATGTAAATTGGCATTTCTAGTAGTAACCACATCAACTATCACAAGTCCAATACCTTGTTGAAGGTAAGTTTGACATTTTGCTACAAACGCTTTCTGATGGCTTAATCGATCCTTATTAGCTGGACTCACAAGCTCGATCGCTCCTGCTAAAATTGGTCCTGCTTCTGTGTGAAAAATGCTAATTTCAACTGCTTCACTAGTAGGTTGAAAGGATATGGTTTGTGATGGTTTTGGCGGTTTCCATTGAGGTTGAGCGTCAAGTGGTAAATCAACTTTATTATTTCCCAATTCTTCAAACGTAGCAACATCAATTTCAATGCCAAACTGTACATTTGGTTCTGCAAAATAGCCCTGTGGAAGGCGCTGGTTTAAATCTGAGGAGATATAAGTTGCCCAAGCATTGTGAAAGGCGTGCCAATGCCGACGCATACTTAAAGGAGGCTGAAAATGATCCAATAGCACCATGTCGTCACGCACTCCTCTTATCGCTATCTTTCCCCTTTAGTATAGAGAATTTTTGCGAACAATTATCGTCTTCTACCGTTTCATCAAACGATCGCTACCACTGCGGTTGCCCTGTTTTCACGAATCATTCGGAATTGCAATATAGTCATAATCAAAGCGCGAGCGCTACTGTCTCTCCACAAGTTTGACTAATTGGCTGTCATCGATATCCATAAAAAAGTGGAAGTAGAACCGGGTTATCATGCAACTGTTGAGGATATTCTTGCTTGGGAAAAAATATGGCACTATCCCAGAGAGTTCAGTGGTAATGATTCGTTCCAACTGGTATAAAAAGTGGTCTGATGTTGCACAATTCAATCAAAAGCCCTTTCCTGGAATCACTTTGGATGCTCTCAAGTTTTTGCACCTAAAGCGCAACATTAATGTTAAAATACGCTTAAGAGATGTCAGGGGTTTTCACATGCACGTGATTACTCGTAAACGGCTGAATGAATTTGCCAAACTCCATCCAGATACAACGAACTCTTTGGCTCAGTGGTATCGGTTGATGAAACAAAGTGAGTTCGCCTCATTTGTGGAACTCCGTGAAATATTTCCATCAGCAGATCGAGTCGGTAAATTGACTGTTTTTAACATTGGTGGCAATAAAGTTCGACTTATTGCCGCAATTCACTACAACCGCCAAAAAATCTACATTCGTGCTGTGTTAACACATCCAGAATACGACAAAGGAGATTGGAAAGAGTAATGCAAAGTTTCAACCTCACTCAAACCATCACTGCTTGGTCATCTATTGCCGAAAACGTCTTTGTTCCTCACACTGAGGAGGAATATGAACGCCTAGTTGAGATGCTCGATCGCCTCATCGATCGAGTTGGTGAAGACGAGAGCCATCCGTTGGCGTCTCTAATGGAAGTCATCGGTGTCTTAATTGAAAACTACGAAACTGAAAATATTCCTCAGCTGGAGGAGATTATTTAATTGTTTTGATGTTACAAATTACTTCTGCTGGTTGGCAAAAACTTTTCTGTTGAATCTGCAAGTTGACGAATTGCTGCTTTTAAGAGTTCTGAGTTTTCTTGAGTAAATCCAGCTTGAGTCGATAAATTACTATCTAAAGACCAAATACGACGAAAGAAAAAAGATACACAGCTATAATTTGAGATGTCATACAGTTCTCTATTAGATGAAAAGTGAACATACCAACAAATTGTAGTACCAGAGTATTTAGATGCTTTAAGTGAACTATCAGCTAGATTGGAGATTTTACAAGCTTTTGCTGACTTATGCCATAAAAGTAATGTGAAAAGCAGTCGTGATATTCTTCCTTGTGAAAATACGGAATCAGGCTTATACGCTCTGAGAGCAAGCGAACAGTAAATTAATACTCAGAATGATTCATGAATTCACCTCCAAAGGGAGAATCTGAATCAATGTAGAAAAACGACTAAAATCCGCTACATTGTGGGTAAGTAAATGACCAATATTATGTACCTGCATAGTCGCCACAATGTTGGCATCATAAACTTGCCTCCCTGCTGTGGGAAAATTTCTTAATAATTCAATCAAAGCTGACAACACTAAATTGTTATCCTCCAACACTGTAAATTCTGTTCTAAAAGTATTGACATTCTCCCAAATTTTCTCTATCTGCAACTCACTACCTGTTACATTTAAACGAGTAGCTGCAGCTAAATATTCTCGTAGTACTTGAGGACTGACAAACAATTCAATACCTGTCTCTCGCATAGTTTGCAAAGTTTCTGTTGCCGCTAGATGCCAAGGTGATACACTATTTGTGGCAAAAATTAGCACATTCGTATCAACAAAAATTTTTTTAAACCCTGTCATCATCATAAATATCTTCCCTGCGGAAATTACAATCAGGTGACCAATTTTTCCACTCACCTACATTCAGTTTGAGCGGTGGTTTGACAGTATCTACATCAAGTGGCAATGGTGTTTCATCAATCACCAGCACAATCCGGTGTTTGCCTGGGATGATATCCGATGGCAGTGTAATGATAATTTGCTGGTCATCTGTTACTGTTACGGTTGTTTCAATGGTTCTCATGCAACTTCCTCCTGTTGTTCAACATTCTAAAATGAGTTTTGTCGGTTAGCTTAGGCTATCACTTTTTTAATTCATGTTCAGGTAAGTCACGATTTAAGCATCCGAAAAATCATCTAGTGGAGACAGACAGGATTGTAGGGGCGTAAGGCATTGCGCTGTGTGGAAGCGCAGGAGTTGGCGAGCCTGTTTAAGCTGTTTGCTATAAAGGGAGTGGAGTGTGTGGTGTTAAACGCCTGTTACTCTACCATCCAAGCACAAGCCATCAGCCAACTAGTGTTTTAGAAGTGTTCAGTGCTACGGGTGAATCAATAGCTGTTCCAATCAATTTGAAGTGAGCGATCGCCTAGAGTTTTCAAAGAATCAGGTGCTCGTTAAAGATTCTTTAGAAAAAGCAACTATAATTTAGCTAGGAGGAAAACAATAATGCTGCAAACTATAGAAGGAATTTATAAAAATGGTAAAATCGAACTTGCCGAAACACCAGAAGGCATTAGTGAAAGCCGAGTTTTTGTAACTTTCTTAGAAACAAAACCAACCCATTGGTCGGAAATTATTATGCAGTATCAAGGTGTAGCAGAGACTATAATTTTTGAGTCCTACCGAGATGAACTGCTATCACCTAACGAAGTCGAATTTTAAGGATGGGTTACTTACTAGATACTTGCGTAATTAGCGATTTTGTTAAGGGAGAAGAAAACACTCTTAAGTGATTAAAATCTACTTCTCCTGTTGATATTTTTATTTCATCATTAACAATGATGGAAGTGAAATATGGATTAGCAATCAATCCCCAAAAGGCTGTTAAAATTCAATCGTTGCTCGAAACATTCTTAAGTTCAATTACAATATTGCCTTTTGCCGCGTCCGAAGCCGAACAAGCTGCCCAAATTAGAAGCATCCTGAAAACAGCCGGTACTCCTATCTGTGCATATGATGTACTGATTGCAGCAACAGCACTAACTTATAATCACATTCTGGTAACATCTAACGAGAGAGAATTTCAAAGTTCCCTGGGAAAGGAGTTACGGTTACCTCCTAAGTAATATTCTGGTAACATCTAACGAGAGAGAATTTCAAAGAGTACCTAGGAGTGCGAATCGAGAATTGGCGTTCTTCTTAAATTACGCTCAAGCCCCTGACCATAAAAAACGACTCCTGAAGGCGATCGCACATCTCTATTGATGCCATCGTACTACTTCAGGAGTTGTTGTTCAACCGAGTTATATATTGTTCAACCCATCCTACTCGACAGTCACGGACTTTGCCAAATTCCTAGGTTGATCGACATCCAAACCGCGAAGCGCTGCAATATGATAAGCCAGCAATTGTAAGGGAACGACTGTGAGTATGGGAGACAGCAATTCATTAACATGAGAAACCGGAAGAATATCATTAAAAATTTCTCCGGCTTCTCCATCATTCACTGGTGTCACGCCAATTAAACGAGAATCGCGGGCTTTGGCTTCTTGAGAGTTAGAAATCACTTTTTCGTAAACACTACCAGGCATTGCGATCGCAACTACAGGCACTTTTGCATCTAACAAAGCAATTGGTCCGTGCTTCATTTCTCCCGCCGGATATCCTTCTGCATGAATGTAACTGATTTCTTTTAATTTCAGCGCCCCTTCCAAAGCAATCGGATAATTAATCCCCCTTCCCAAAAAGATGAAATCTTTAGTTTCTGCAAAGTCATGAGCTAATTGCTCAATATAATGCTCTTGTTTGTCCAAGTTCGCCTCAATTTCTCCCGGAATTTGCCGCAACCCATCAATAATTTCCTGCGATTCCGTTGGAGAAATAGCCTGACGGAGATATCCCAAATCCAATGCCAAAGCGTAAAACGCCATCAATTGAGCAATAAAAGTTTTCGTCGCCGCTACCCCAATTTCAATTCCTGCAAGAGTGTTGATAATTTGAGACACCATTTGACCCAAAGTACTTTCCGGGCGATTGGTAATCCCTAACAACCGGGCTTGATACTTCGCTTCTTTACCCTGGCGGCGTTCTTGTTCCATTGCCAAAGCTGCTAAAGTATCAGCCGTTTCTCCCGATTGGGTAACGCCGATAGTTAAAGTATTCGCTGTTGGTGGTGATGGCGCGTAACGATATTCCGAGGCATAATGTACGCTAGTGGGAATACCCGCAACTTGTTCTAGTAAATGTTTGCCTACCAATGCTGCATGCCAACTGGTTCCGCAAGCAACAATTTGAATTTGTTCTAAATTCACATAAAGTTCTGTAGGTAAACCCAGTTTAACGGGAGATTTCGTCGCATCACCTGCATTCCAATCAGCGCTGAAGTAAGCATCCAAACAAGCCCTAACAACTCCCGGTTGTTCGTAGATTTCTTTGAGCATAAAGTGCTTGAATCCCTGCTTTTCCACCATTGTGGGATTCAGGTTCAGTAGGCGGGGCTGTTTTTTTAACCGTTCGCCAGCAAAATTGTAAATCTCAACTCCCAAGGGAGTGAGACGTGCTATTTCCCCATTTTCTAATGGTAATACTGCACGAGTATGAGCTATAATCGCTGGCGTATCAGACGCACAGAAAAATTCCCCTTGCCCAAAACCAATGACTAAAGGGGCTTGTTGTCGCACAACAATCAGTTCGTCTGGATAGTCGGCGGAAATAACCGCGATCGCAAAAGCTCCCTCTAATTTATTCACTGTTTGGCGGACTGCTTCCAGGAAAGGAGAGGGAGAGAAAGGTACAGAAGAAGAGGATTCTTTCAGAAGTTGAGCGATGAGGTGAGGAATCACTTCTGTATCCGTCTCCGAACGGAATTGGTGTCCCTGTGCTTTCAAATGTTCCCGCAATTCGCGATAATTTTCTACAATTCCATTTTGCACCACCGCCACCCGCAATGCTGTATCCATGTGGGGATGGGCATTATATTCTTCTGGCTTACCATGAGTCGCCCAACGAGTATGACCGATACCTATCTGAGCAGGAGTTTCTACTTGTTCTAGCTTAGAACGTAGATTGTAAAGCTTACCTTTTGCCCGGACACAATTAACATCACCTTCCCATATCGTAGCGATTCCCGCCGAATCGTAGCCCCGATACTCCAGTTTTTCTAGCCCAGATAGCAAAATTTCTGTTGCTGCTTGAGTGCCAATATATCCTACGATGCCGCACATTGCTCACACCACTTCTTTAATATATAGAACTAGTATTTCAACCAGTAAGGTTGTTAACACAATGGTAGCGTTTTAACAAAAATACAGGGGGCAAAAATAATATTGGGCATAAGGCATAGGGTATTGAAACAATGCCCAATACTCTATGCCCTATGCCCAACGATCCTAAATTTGATTGCTATCTAGAGACTTTATGACCAGTTTCCAGACCAATTAGTAAGCCAGACCCATACTACGAGTGGTTTCAGCACCCAAGTAAACTCGGATGCTTAAAAAGTCGGTGGGACAAGCAGTTTCACACCGCTTGCAACCCACACAGTCTTCTGTACGGGGTGATGAGGCAATTTGCGCTGCTTTACAGCCATCCCATGGCACCATTTCTAGTACGTCTGTGGGACAAGCGCGGACACATTGTGTGCAACCAATGCAGGTATCGTAGATTTTTACGGTATGAGACATTGAAAAAAAGCTCCTTTGCTATTTTCTTGATGCAAAAGAATCCATAATCATGGCTTAGTTTACTGCAGTGGCTTATCCTTCGTAATTAAAAGGCTACATAACTTTAAAGAATGTAATAAGCACTTTGCGATCGCGATCTCTAGGAGCGACTTTCAAGAAGATGTATAAAGTAGTTGAATAGCTTGCATAGAGACAATTCTAGAGTTTGTCCTTGGTCATTTGTCCTTAGTCATTTAAAGATTGTGATTATAAAGATGCATGACTAAAAAGTCAATTAGAACAAACAAAAAAGGATAGTTAAATGTGCTACGGCTTGAGTATCAACTTTTCCAAGAAATACAAACTTTATTTTTTCAAATTATTTAAATTTCAAAATTTATTAAAATTTATTAAAATTATTTACAGTTTAAATATTTTAGTCCTCAATTATTTGTAACAATTTTCAGTAGGTAGGGCTATGCCGCACAAAAGCTCTAGTGGTGGGCAATGCCTACCCTACTTATATTTCATGAATCTAATTGGATTGCTAAAGATGCCCGATTTCTTAAAGAAGTCCGGCATAAAAAGATCTCATAAGATGTCAAGATAATTTACAGAGTATAAACTAATATAAAGAGAGCATCATTATCTCCTTTAAAAATGAAACATGAAAAAGCAAATTAGTGTAAATGTATACTTGTACGAAGTAAAATTTTACAATTTATTAGGAAATCGTTAACTATAACATAAACTAAACGAGCTAGTACAGGCTCCTACGCTACCATCCTATTAATGTAAACACTATTACAAACGCCCATGGAACCAAATTCTCTACCAACTGAGGTCATTCTGACCCATCCACGTCAGACTATAGGAAACGTCCTACTTGATTGGACGCCACAACCAGGAAATTATCTCGACCTTGAAGGAAAAACCTATGCTGTCTTAGAGCGTCGTCACCGCTATCAATTAAAGGCGGGGCGCTATCGGTTGCAGAAAATTGCTCTTTACGTGCAATCTGCAACACGCCCAGATGAGAAAAGTTTTGTGGGGGGACGTTGGGTTCTCGGTGATGCCACTTGCCGCTACAATGCTCATTCAGAAATGATACGCTGTGCAGTTAAACCAGAAGGACCTTGTGAAACTTGCCGTCACTACGAAAGAATAATAAATGATGAATTATGAATTATGAATTATGAATTATGAATTATGAATTGAAGGTTTAATCATTCAGCATTCATCATTCATAATTTACCCAAAAACTTCTCCCACAACTAAACGCATACCATTAATGAAATCCCACCCTGATTGAGGACGTTTGCCAGACGGCTGAACTTCTCTCAAGAGTAAAAAACCATCTCCAGTTTGTACGATCGCTCCGACCCCCTTGGCAATACCGACAACTTCCCCTGGGTTACCGGATATTACAGACAAATCGGGCAATTTCTTTTGTATTGCTGACATTTCTGGTGGTAACTCATATTTGTGAGTAGAGCCAAGGGGTGCTGTGGCAGTAATTTTTAGAGGTCGATCGCGAAAGGTTGTAACGCAGTCAGGATAAAAGCCTCTAATTTGATTGTGTAACTGTATTGCACTTTTTGACCAATCCAGGTGATAATCTTCTTTTGCAATCATTGGTGCATAAGTCTCTTCAGAATTATCTTGAGGAATTGGTTCTCCTTCCTGACGTTTAAGCTTTAATAAAGTCTCTACTAGTAAATCTGCACCCGTGACGGCAAGTTTTTTTGCCAAATCTTCGGCATTATCCAATAATCCTATAGGTGTCGTGGCTGTTAGTAACATTGCACCAGTATCCATCCCCGCATCCATTAACATAGTGGTGATACCAGTTTCAGTTTCGCCATTATACAAACACCATTGAATGGGGGCAGCTCCTCGGTATTTGGGTAAAATCGATCCATGTACATTGATACACCCCAGTTTGGGCATATTTAAAATCTTTGGCGAGAGAATTTGTCCGTAAGCCACAACAACAAATGCGTCAGCATCTGATTCTTGAAGTTTAGTCAAAGTTTCAGCATTTTTTTTCACCCTTTGTGGTTGCCAAACGGGCAAATTCGCAGAAGTCGCAACTGCCTTGACTGGTGAGGGTGTCAATTTGTTCCCACGCCCGCGCCGTTTATCAGGTTGAGTTACAACTGCTACGACTTCAAAATCTGGATGGTTCAGCAGTTTTTCTAGAGTCGGTACGGCAAAATCAGGAGTTCCAAAGAAAACTATTTTCATAGGGGGAGGGATTGGGGACTGGCGATTGGGGATTGAGGATTAGGCATTGGTCAGAATGCTTGAGCTTCTGTCTCAATGGTAATGATAGGCTGATTTCCTTTCTATTGAACTGGTCACTGGTCACTGGTCACTGGTCACTGGTCACTGGTCACTGGTCACTGGTCACTGATATTTGACAAATTGATTAGTTTTTGTAAAAAAAAGATGGTTTTCTGGGGTTATAATAATTTCGCTAGAACACGAGCTGGTACTTTGTGCATCTGCTTTAGCCAAGTTTAACGTGTTAGCGATCGCGAAGCAGGGGTCATCAACCTTCTCTCTTTGTCTCAGTAGAGATGGGAGAATTGAAAGATGGCGTAGAAGCGCACAAGGCGCTAAGCGATCGTGCGAAGCGCTAGTCTTTGTAGAACGCAATTGATAGGCATCTGGTGAAAAAATGTCAAGACGAGCCACAGCACGTCTGAAATGAATTTCTAGAGATGTCTGGTACAAAATTCTATAATCTCCAAAAATTCTGAGTCTGGAACCGATTTTTCAAACCAGAGGTGCTCTCCCACAACTGTTGTAACTGAGATCGTGCAGTTTTGGCAGTTAGATTTTCGTGTCTTCCCTTCGGCTAGATATCAGAGATCGATCGCAAAATCGACTTGGAGACAAGTTTGTTTGCAAAATTTTCAACTAGTGCCATACTTGTACCGAGACTGGTATCTACGGTGTGGTATCAAATTATAAACAAATGATTTCCACTCCTAGCAATCAGATTAAGTACAAAGAGTGCGCTGAGTGTTAGCATCTTGCTAGTACACAGACAATAGTTGAAGTATACCTAATTCTGGTAGTACTCAGTGTTATCACTAGTAACCAAAAAAAGGTTACTGATAATAAATCTGTATAAATACTAGCTCTGGGTTTCTCCTAGATATTATTAACAGCAAAGCGTAGAAAAATATACTCAATTTTGTAAAAGTATGCGAAGTTTGAGTAAGAAATCTCGTTAAATTGGGAGTTCCTTGTTATACCTATTATTGATAGTCTGCCTGATTGCTGGATCGGGCATTCCTCCTCACACAGCAACCGCCCTTTAGAGAGTCAACAAATGCTGAAACCCCCTCTGTTGTCAGGATGGTTGAGCGTGCAACCAATCCAAAAATATGTCATCTTTGTCATGCCGCTCGCGCTCTTAATGGCAGCGTCGGCTCACTATACCTTGGCAAAACAAACACAAGCAGCCAAGCTTACTCCCGTAACACCAGATTCTGATGCAGCGTCATCTGATTCTGTGTCAAAAGAAACTGCTGCTGAAGGCGAACTGAATTTAGATGAAGTTACAAAAATATCTCAAGAGACTTTTGCTTCTAAATCGCTTGCCACACCAACCTCTCTAGCTGCAATTAACCAACTGCAAAGATCGCATAGCGAACTAGAGGTATTGATAGAAAATGATTCTCTAGCTAGAGAAATCTCTGAAGCTGATGATGAGCTACTAACTGCAGTTCAACTTGCTCCATCGATCATCTCACAAGATTCTCAGAGCGAAACCCTGTCTGCAAGCGAGTTAGACCTAGTACAACGCTTGAAAGCTGCCAAGGTACAGATTCTAGCAGCCAAGACCGATGATTCAACAGCTAAACAATTTTTGGTAAGTGAAGTTCTAGAAGCAACTACAGTTGGTCCTTCAATCGAGAGATTAAAACCAGCCACATCAGTTCCTGTTATCGAACAACCACCAGAAGGCGCTCAAGTACAACAAGATCCCATAGGAAGCCCCCACCCCATTCCCTGGCAATGGATTCAATCCACCCAGGAAGCTATTGGTTCCAAAGGGGCTTCTGGAGTCCGTTACTATCGCAGCGTACCCGTCATCTCCCCAGATGGACGATATGCAGCGTACAGCCGCGTACAAATAGAAGTTAAACCAGAAATGCATAATAGCCGCGTCAGTAGCGTTCTATTTATAGAAGATAGACAAACGAAAAAGTTACGAGTGGTTCGCTCGACATCTGATGTAAAAGATCCATTATTAAAAGTCAGCGTCAAGTCAACAGAAGATGACACCCAAGGAACTATCGGAGTTTTGGTTCCAGTCAGTTGGTCGGAGAAAGGCGATCGTTTTTTAGCACGTCAGTTTGAAGGCTACATGAATACATCTGATGTGACAGACCGCGCTGTTATTTGGGATCGCAATAACGGTCAATCTCAAAGCCTTACACCTTCCCAAAATGAACACAAGCATGAAATTGCAATTTTGTTAGGTTGGAGTAAATCTCAACCAGAACAGGTGTTATTCCGTGCAGGTGAATTAGGCGAAGAAACATGGCCCTTAGTTGCTGTTGCTTATGATGGTTCAACCATAGCAGCGAATAATACAGATGAACCAGTCACCTTTGGTGAAAAAGTGAAAGAGGTGTGGGGAAATCCTCCAGTCGCTTATAGGTAGTGACCAGTGACCAGTGACCAGTGACCAGTGACCAGTGACCAGTGACCAGGGAGAAGTACTAATCCCCAATCCCCATTGCCCCTCAACAAGGAGGGGACCCCAATCCCCATTGCCCCTCAACAAGGAGGGGACCCCGAGTTCCCCAATCCCCAATCCTTAATGTCTAACTAATGGCTAACATCAAAATCATAGAAAAATCCAATTTGCTTTATGGAAAATATTTTGATATGACAGCATTGATATGTGAAATATTACCCCAGTCTCTGGTTTTAAGTTTAAGCTAGTGGATTAAGAACCATCCGATGAATTTCGGCAAAGAATAGCGATGAATGAAGCTGATACCCCTAAAAATGAGGCTTTCGTTGAACCATTAAAATCGAGTAACTCGCCACAACCAGAACCTGCTAGTTGCCCGTTTTACTCTGTTTTACCTGGTGAAACCATAGCAAGCGCAAAAATTCCACTACTAGCACCAGCACAAGATAAAGAATGTGAGGACGATATTACATCGGATGGTGCTTTTGATGAGGATTGGGTTGCAGAACCGGATCGTGACAAACAGCAGGTAGTAGAGTCTGAGTTCAAGAAATTATTAGTCTTGAACGAAGAACTGCGTTTAACCAATGATGATTTGTACGACCAAGTGCAGCAGCTTGCAATGGCTTTAAACGAGTCAGAAAAGGCTGTAGAGTGGCAGAAAAAGCGCTCTAGTGTCACAGAGTCAATGCTCAGTCAACAAGCGCAAGAACTAGCAGCGGCTCAAGAGCAAATCAAGTCTCTATATCAACAGTTAGAAACCGCAACTGCAAGCGCCCAGCGCCAAGAAAGTTTAGTCGAAAGCTATAAAGCACAATTAGAGATTAACCAGCAACGCCTTGCCCAACTAGAGAGGGAGTGTGCTCTTATTCAAGATAACTATAACGAACAATCTCATCATGTAGTAAAAGCAGAAACCGCTTGTCGAGAGTTACGGACTCGGCTGATGCGACAGCAACGTCAGACTTTACAATTTAAAGCAGCGCTAGAAAAGTGTTTGGAGACTCCTGTTCCCAGCTACGACTCTGTTGATGATAACGACCTAGAAAGCAAAGCCTCAAGACTTCCCAAACGGTCTAATTCTTTGTTTACCTACACTCAACCCATTAAACCTTGGTCGGGAGACCAGAATCTACTGACAGATGATGATAATCCTTGGGCTGAATCGTCATCACCCGTTCAGAGAGAAACTATATCTTCCAATCCACCATCACCTTGGGACATTTCAGATGGGGAGGAAGAAGAAATTCTATCTCCAACACAAACTACAGATACACCTGAAATAGGAACAGGCGCTGAGACAGATTCTAGCGAATTAGATCGGCAGTTGGATGGAGTTATCCAAATGTTCTTTGCAGCAAATTCTCCACCTACACAGCCAGCATCTCCTATGGAAGTAGATGATGAAGACAGTACTCCAGCAGCGGAGACTATTTGGGAAACAACTGCTACACATTTGGTAGAGGAATCAGAAGAACCAGAAACAACTGAAGTACTCACCAATAAAACCTCATTAGAGGAATATGTAGATGTGTGGTCAGAACAAGCACCAGTTCTCGAATTACCAGGAACTGCTGTTCCCCCCATACATTTGATGAATGAATCCGCTAACTCCAATTCTCCCTCACCCCTACTCTATCCACAGCGTCCGCCAAAAGGGCGAAAATCTCTATCAGCTGTAGAATTACCAAAGTTTAATAAGGATAGTTGATGGGGATTGGGGAACTCGGGGTCCCCTCCTTGTTGAGGGGCAATGGGGATTGGGGATTGAACAAATAAGGACTTCCAAATAAACAATATCCAACTTTCTCTTGAACTGTCTCTTGTAGTGTGGGCTTCTAGCCCGCCATTAGTACAGGACGGGCGAGGACGCTCCGCAGTCGCCTCAACTGGTGGTAACCCCCGCACGGTGAGCCTGCGCTCTCCGGAGGGTTTCCCGAACTCACAGCGACTGGCGAACCCCGAACGCGAGTGCGTCTCCGCGCTTGAGATAGGGGCGCTGCTCTCCGTACCACAAGATAGGTAAGTTATTTATTGGACATCCCAAAACAAATGACCAATGACCTTTTGACCAATGACCTTTTGACCAATGACCAATGACAAAGCACTAAATTGCTTTTGGTTTTTGAATTTGTGCTTCTGATGTCAATTTTGTTGCTTGGCTTTGAGTATATTCCACACCTGCGGTCAGAGCATAATTAATTGCGAGGAGTTGCAACCACAATGCTGGATAGCGTGGTTCTAACCAGGAACTCATTTGACGTAGCAACTGTGGGAACCATCCTTTTAGTAAAGTCATTACTAAGGTATGGCGTCCAAAGTCAAGATAATTTCCCGTCCACCTAATTAAATCTTTAGCACCAGCGAGTTCCCAAATCCACAGCAGTAATTTGGGATTGTTTTGTGCGGCTTTCCATGCCAATCGGTTAAATGTCCACCAATCAAATCTGTCTTTAATGAAGTTATCCGCGACTTCTAACGGTTCGTCTGCTAACAAACCAAAAAAGTTGTTGAGCATTGAATTGATTCTCTGGGGTGGTAAGAATTTTCCGGTAGGAACCATCATTCCTTTGGAAAACATCCAGGTGACAGCAATGTTATTTTGGAAAGCACGGATCTTATTTAGGTGCTTGACGCTGAGTAAGTCGTGTTTCAGCGCTACATCTAAAAGGGTTGTCAATCGTTCTAAGTTGCGAACAAGAGA
Source organism: Scytonema hankhaensis NUACC26 (assembly GCF_045865695.1). NCBI lineage: Bacteria > Bacillati > Cyanobacteriota > Cyanophyceae > Nostocales > Scytonemataceae > Scytonema > Scytonema hankhaensis. The sequence goes on along the minus strand of NZ_BAACAP010000245.1, from coordinate 59,762 downwards.
ACCAAAACCCGTGAAAACTAATGGAGATTGCAGCGATGCTGCATCCCCTATTGCTATTAAACGGTCAAAAGCAACCGTGCGATCGCGACTCCCTACGCTAAAATGTCCAGGTATGTACCCAAATGTTGGCTTTTTCCACACCAGTTTATCCAGATCGCAACGGCGATACTCTGGCAGAATTGTGAAAAAATCTTCGTACATCTCTAGCAGAGAACCGGGATTTCTGGCATTGACTTGATGGTAATGGAATAAATAAATTGTTAGTTCCTCATTTGCCCCAGGAAACAATTCCCAAATCAACTGCCGTCCGCGTGAAATATCTCCATGACTGTTGAGAACATCTCCATACTGAGAATCCCACACTCCTGGTTCAAATCCTTTCTCTACCACTGCTCCTACTGTAGGGCATACACTATCAAAGGCGCGACCTCCATTCAATTGCCATGCAATTGGTGAAGCAGTTCCCATTGCGTCTACGAGTAGCCGCCCACTCACCTGTTTATCCGTTTGGCTTGGTAAATGCTTGACATTAAGCACAATTTGTGATTTATACACATCCGCTTTGACAAACTCAGTTTCATCCCAAATCTCACCACCAGCAACCCGCAATTTTTGCCCGCACAATTGCAATAATTTCTCAGACTCCAATCCTACGTTAAGGACTGTAGGCGTATGCAAAATTGGCGCTTTGAGATTTTTGGGATTATTCCCATCAAAAAATTTATTAAATCCGTCTTTATACTCTCGTGCAATACACGCTTCCAATTCTGAAGGTGTGAGTAAGCCCAAGTTAACCAAACTTTGAATTTCATCGCGAGATATATTCCATTCGCGATTCATGCGTCCAAAAGGCAACCTTTCTATCAGCAGCACTCGATAACCCAGTTTTGCCATCATAGCCGCATGAATAACGCCAAGCGCACCGCCGATGTAGATTAGGTCATATTGGGGATTGGGGGTTGGCGATTGGGGATTAGGGATTGGCGATTGGCGATTGGAAGTTTCTTTTTCCCAGTCCCCAGTCCCTAGTCCCCAGTCCCTAGTCTGAGAAAACACCACTTGACGCGGTTGCTTGGGATTTCGGACACCTTCACGCCATTGTTTTTCCCACCAGTAGACACGTTTGAGGTCATACTCCCCATTTGGCATTTTTTGAAAATATTTGACAGTAAGAGGATAATATGGTGCAAGTGCCTCAAAAATTGATGCTTTTGATAAATCAACGATTGGTGGTTCTGGATAATCGTGGGGAAAGCGGTTGCGAATCTCTACGGTGAGGCGCTGAAGGATTTGCTGTTCTTGTGGGAAAGGTTTATCCGCCCAACGGAATGCTTTCAGATAAGTTGTTCGCTGTACTGACCAAACAAATACAGATAATTCTGTCGGTAATTTTTCCGAACTCGTCTCGTTAGTTGTTGTAGTATTTGGGGTTCTTAAGCGAAAGCCTTCCGAAGTCAGCAATTTTTCCCCTATTTCTGGGTCAAAATGAGTTTGCAACCAGTCGCAAACGGCAGCTGTGTCGGAGGTAGGGATTTCTAAATACAGTAACTCTCTCATTTTTCCTAGAATCTCCAATAAATCTATGTATTAAGACAGATTTAACAAAAGGCTAAGGTACGGTAATATCCGCCCTATTACTCGAACAAAATTCAGTAAAGAAACTTTAAGAGGTTCTCATATTTATTATTCATTTTTGTTTTTCTGTAAACATACGCCATGAATTATCCCATTCCTGATAGCCCCCAAGAAATCTTTGCCATGCGACAGCAACCTGCTGTCGATGAAGAACTGGTTGCCGCCGCAATTGCTGGTGTCATTAAAATTGTTCGCGCCCAGGGTCAATCCCTAGAAGAGGTAACTGCCCAAGTTCTTGCTGACGATAGTTTGCTCGATATCCAGCAAAGACGCTGGTTGAGCAAGGTCGTTGCCCAAGTTTGGGACAGTTTTTCAGTGACCAGTGACCAGTGACCACCTGACCAGTGACCAGTGACCACTAGCCACTCATCTCTAACTTATTAAAACTTTCTCAGCTTGAGAGTGTAGCAATAACCCGTATTCTAAGCCCTCAACAACAGCTTGATAGGAAGCTGCTAAAATGTTGGTCGAAACTCCTACGGTTGTCCAGCGTTGATGCCTGTTACCTGATTCTACTAAAACTCGGGTTTTCGCTGCGGTTCCTGTATGCCCGTTCAAAATTCTCACTTTATAATCGGTTAGTTCAAATTCTGCAATTTGGGGGTAGAAGTTCACTAAAGCCTTGCGTAAGGCTGCGTCTAATGCTGCTACAGGACCATTGCCTTCTGCTGCTTCTAGAATATCTCGACCACTCACAGCAACTTTTACTGTTGCAAGCGCACTTGTTATTTCTTCTTCTTGAACTAAGTCACAGTGAACTTGGAAGCCTTTAATTTCAAAGAAGTGCTGACGGTTTCCTAAAGCCTCGCGCATTAACAACTCAAAACTTGCTTCTGCTGCTTCAAACTGATAGCCTTCTTTTTCTAAAATCTTGAGACGTTGTAGAATTTGCCCAGTTGTGGGATTGTGCTTGTCTAGTTCAATCCCAAAAGTTCGTGCTTTCGCTAAAACGTTACTGACTCCTGATTGTTCGGAGATGACTATTCGGCGACGATTACCGATTTTTTCTGGTTGTATGTGTTCGTAAGTCAGGGGGTTTCTTTCTACTGCTGATACATGAAGACCGCCTTTGTGAGCAAAAGCCGAACGTCCTACAAACGGTGCATGCTCGTCAGGTGCAAGGTTTACGACTTCGCTGACAAAGCGACTGATTTCTGTAATGTCAGATATCTTGTTATCTTCAAGACACTGATAACCTAATTTTAACTGTAAATTGGGAATTAAAGAACAAAGATTGGCGTTGCCGCAACGTTCTCCATATCCATTAATCGTTCCTTGTACCATTCTTGCCCCTGCCATGACAGCAGCGATTGTGTTCGCAACCGCTGTATCTGAATCGTTATGAGCATGAATACCTAACTTTGGTATGGGTGATTGGAAAAGGTTTTCCCTATCCCCAGTCCCTAATCCCCAATCCCCTGTCACCTGAATAACATCTGTGACAACTCCAGTAATTTCATGGGGTAAAGCACCACCGTTGGTATCGCAAAGAGTTATCCACTCAGCACCTGATGCGATCGCAGTTTCTAATGTCTGTAAAGCATAGTCTCGATTGTGCTTGTAACCATCAAACCAGTGTTCTGCATCATAGATGACGCGACGCCCTTGAGAGCGAAGATAGTCAATGGTGTCTTTAATCATTGCCAAATTTTCAGCAAGTGTTGTTTTCAGTCCTTCCGTCACTTGTAAATCCCAAGACTTACCAACAATCGTGACCCAACGAGTTCCCGCCGCTAGAATTGCTTGAATCATTGGGTCTTCTGAAGCTATTTTATTGGGGCGTCGAGTAAAACAAAAGGCAACAACTTCTGCTTGCGTCAAGGGTTCTTCTTGAAGATGCCAGAAAAACTGCACGTCTTTTGGATTTGCACCAGGCCAACCACCTTCTATAAAAGGAATTCCTAGTCGATCCAGTCTACGGGCAATGCGTAACTTATCTTCTATAGAAACTGATAACCCTTCGCGTTGAGTGCCATCCCGTAACGTAGTGTCGTAAATCCAAAGCTGTGATGAGGAGTTTGCAGTCATATGGTTCTCTGCGTCATATTATCAAATAGCGTTAAAACGTAGTAAATCACGGTCAATCGTAGTGAAACTGTATTCATAGCCGTCAGCACGATGAATTAGTTTAACGTATTGTCGAGCTAGAGAAATCCGATGACCAGTTCTATGCTGAGTCATGGTGAAGTCAGTTAACCGAATTACTTCAATTAACTACGAATTACTTCGTTTTGTGTACTTCTCAGGTGAGGTCTATGCGAAAAGATCATTTGTGGACAAAGCAAGGAAGTAGTCTTAAAGTGGCACAATAGTATACTATATAAGTCTACTTCCATATTAGAAATAAATTGTTACAATACAACCTGCAAGTAACATACTGACTATACATAAATGCCTACAGTACAAGCTCAGGGAAAAACAATTGAGTGCCAGCGCGGGGATAATTTGCGGCAAATATTGCTGCAAAATGGTATTGACCTGCATAATGGCGGTGCTAAGGTAATAAACTGTCGGGGACTAGGAACCTGCGGTACTTGTGCAGTTCTTGTGGAAGGCGAAGTATCGCCGATAACTTGGCGCGATAAAGCACGTCGCTCTCTACCACCCCATTCTCCCACAAAAAACTTGCGTTTAGCTTGTCAAACTAAGATTCTTGGAGATGCGAGAGTGACAAAATTTGAGGGTTTTTGGGGACATTGTTCTCAAATACTTTGGAAACCAGAAGGATAAAACGGAGAAAAACAACATGGGCAGATGGACACCACTCATCCTCATGGCTGGGGGTTTGGCGATTTTACTAGGGACGTTACTAGGGATTAGCTTCCCTATGGGCGGTTACAATACTGCTCAAAATTTAACACCAGCACAAAAAAACAGAGCCTCAAGAGTTTTACCAGCTCAGATTAATGTCAATAGCTCTGGTAATGGTAATGCTCCTAGTAATACCAACAATAACAGTAGGAGCGAGGAAAACGTAGAGAGTGCTAATGAAAGCACCGATAATGCGAGTCGAGGTAACGTAGCTCAAGTTCAGCGACAGCAAAATAACAATAATGCGGAGGAGCAAATCCAAGAAGGAACGGAAAATACACCTAGTACAGGTAACAATAATCAATCCACAACAGAGGAAACCAATCAGCAAAACGAACCCATTAGAGCTTTGTGGTAGTACGAGCAAGGCATTAATTCAAATCTAGATATTAAGACATATGAGCGATCGGTTATAAGTTGTTAGTTATTAGTCAACAGTCTATAGCCTATAGTCAAAAGCCATGACTTCTTGACTCTTGACTGCATGACTCTATGACTGTTGATTGTTGAATCTTGACTGTTGACTACTGACTATTAACTAATGACTAGTAACGTTTTGATTATTGGTGGCGGTATTATAGGATCGGCGATCGCCATTGAACTAAAATTACGCGGTGCTGAAGTTACACTCATAAGCCAAAACTCTCAAATCGCCGCAACTCATGCAGCTGCTGGAATGCTGGCTCCAAGTGCTGAAAATATTTCACACAAAGCTATGCTAGAGTTGTGCCAGCGTTCTTTGTCCTCCTATGCCAACTGGACGCACAAACTAGAAACTTTTACAGGGTTAAGCACTGGTTACTGGGCTTGCGGTATCCTAACACCAGTTCTTGAAGAAAGAGAGCACGCGGGACAGAGGGACAGAGGAGGGACTACAACAGATATTTCCCCCTCCTCATCTCCAAGTGACTGGCTGGATCGAGAAACAATACACCAGTACCAACCCGGTTTGGGAGAAGAAGTTATTGGTGGGTGGTGGTATCCGGAAGACGCACAAGTAGATAATCGCGCCTTAGCACAAGCAATGTTAGCTGCTGCCCAATCTCTGGGTGTTGAAATCAAAGAAGGTGTTGCCGTTCGGGGAATTCAACAGCAACAGAGGAAAGTTGTTGGCGTACAAACAGATGCAGGTGTTATTCAAGCCGAACACTACGTTTTAGCAACTGGCGCTTGGTCTAATGCATTGTTTCCACTCCCCGTGCGTCCGCGAAAAGGTCAAATGCTGAGCGTGCAAATCCCTAAAAATGATTCTGATTTGCCTTTGACAAGAGTTTTATTTGGGGAAGAAGTTTACATTGTTCCGAGACGAGATGGGCGCATTATTATTGGTGCAACCGTTGAGGATGTTGGCTTCACTCCCAATAACACCCCAGCTGGAATTCAATCTTTATTACAAAAAGCAATCCGTTTATATCCTCAACTACAGAACTATCCTATCGAGGAACTATGGTGGGGATTTCGCCCCGCCACTCCAGATGAATTACCCATTCTTGGCACTAGTCCTTGTGAAAACCTAACCTTTGCTGTCGGTCATTACCGAAATGGTATTCTTTTAGCACCTATAACAGCAGCATTAATGGCGGATTTGATTTTAGAGCAAAAATCAGACCCCCTACTGTCTCACTTTCACTATTCCCGCTTCCACACCAAGTCATCTACTACTACCTCAATGCTGACACTCCCCACAGCCCCACAACTCACCCCTGTCTCTCCCGTCCTGACTCTTCAAGACACCCCACTTCAAATTGCTGGCAAAACTTTTAATTCTCGCTTGATGACGGGAACTGGCAAATACCGAAGTATTGAAGAAATGCAGCAAAGTGTTGTTGCCAGCGATTGCCAAATTGTCACTGTTGCGGTAAGACGAGTACAGACAAATGCACCCGGACATGAAGGTTTAGCTGAAGCACTTAATTGGTCAAAAATTTGGATGTTGCCCAATACAGCAGGTTGTAAAACAGCAGAAGAAGCAATCCGGGTAGCAAGGTTGGGACGGGAAATGGCAAAGTTGTTAGGGCAGGAAGATAATAATTTTGTCAAATTAGAGGTTATTCCCGACTCCAAGTATCTGTTACCCGATCCTATTGGAACTCTACAAGCAGCAGAACAATTGGTCAAAGAAGGGTTTGCCGTATTGCCCTACATTAACGCCGACCCAATTCTGGCACAGCGTTTGGAAGAAGTCGGTTGTGCGACTGTCATGCCTTTAGCATCCCCTATTGGTTCGGGGCAAGGATTGAAAACAACCGCCAATATTCAGATCATCATTGAAAATGCCAATGTACCAGTGGTGGTAGACGCCGGGATTGGAACTCCTTCAGAAGCAGCGCAAGCAATGGAGATGGGCGCGGATGCGTTATTAATTAACAGTGCCATAGCTTTATCGCAAAACCCACCTGCAATGGCACGGGCTATGAATTTGGCTGCAGTTGCAGGTCGTTTGGCTTACCTCGCTGGCAGAATGCCTTTGAAAAACTACGCTAGTGCTAGTTCTCCTTTAACTGGAACGGTGAATTAGGGATTGGGGACTGGGGACTAAGGGCTGGGGACTGGAGATTGGGGACTAGGGGCTGGGGAATAATTCATACCCAATCCCTATTCGCCAATCCCCAATCCCCAAGCTAATATTAAGATTTGTCTCTTACCCAAGAGAGCATTTATATCATTTCTGTAACATTAAATGAATACGCAGGATAAGGAATTGTACTCATGCCCTACACAACAGAAGAAGGTGGTCGCTTAAATAACTTTGCTAGAGAACCAAAAGTTTATCGAGCAGATCCTCCTAGCGAAAAGCAACAGCTAAACTATGTTATCTTGGGTGGGATTGGTGTAATTTTAGTGGGTGGTTTGATTTTCGTTGCGTTTTCAGTGTCTTCACTCAGCTAAATAATTAATACTTTTAGTAAGCTTGTTGACTTTTTTATGATGACAGGTTCCTTATAGTATGGGAGCCTGTTTTCTAGTCTTCTGGAATTACATGATTTCATTAGTATATTTATATACTAAAATATATTAAATGTAGAGGCTTAATTTATCCTGAATCAAGCAACATTTACTTGAAAGTCATAGTCATGGTTAGATTTACCAGCTGCTCACGAAACCCTAAAAGGTTATATATACTGCTATTTGGCTCTTTTAGCCGCCATGAATGTGAATGAAACTACACATAACGATAATTCCGCTTGGAATCGGCAAGTTTATCAACGCCTAAAACTTGCCCTTAGTATAGGTTTGCGACGACAAATATTTTTGGCGGTGTGTGACGATTTAAACTTGAGAAATCAAGTGGCTGCACGCTTGCACTCAACTTTGGCTTCTCCTGTTGGACAAGTGCTGTATCAGCCGTCTTCTACTCAAGAGGCTAGCACATCAGCTTATCCGCGTTTGGTGACTTTACGGTTGAATTTAAGCGATCCTAACCCGATCGCTCAGATAAATCAATGGCTGGCAAGTTATCCACCGCCTATCGTTGGCTCATCTAAGGATACTCCCGGAAGACCTTTACCAGTACCAGCATTTCAAATAGTAGGTGTTGAGCAGCTGACGAGACAATCAGTAGCAGTACAGCGTCTATTCTTGCACTACTTGCGCTTGTCGGAACAACAACTGTCTAATTTTGAATCTAGTCTTTTGTTGTGGATACCCCGTCCTTGGCTGCATGCTGTCCAGCAATCAGCACCACAATTTTGGCGTTACCGGACTGGGGTGTTTGTGTTTGCTGGAGAACCAACGCCTACAAGTCAGAATAACAGTTCGCCCGAACGTCTTTCTAGTTCTAAAGAGCTAGATTTGGGAACTCTTGAGCAATCTTTTCTGGAAGAATCTGTTCTTAAAGAAGATTACGACTTTCAAAAACAATTGCCAACCAATCGCGGACACAAACCTCAAGAACTATCTAGTGTCAAATCAGACGTATTGGCAAATATACCTTTTCAAGATGAACCGAGTGATGCAAGCGATCGCGCAGAGCCTCCTGCACCACAGCGTGTCTCTCATATTAGCAAGGAATTAACAGAATTAGTCCTGGCAACTCTTAATAGTGCTATCTCAGAAGATGACAATCAAAACTCGCAAGTTCGAGAAATCTTAGAAGCAATAGAGGAAGCATACGAACAACCGGGGTCTGAAGTTAAAATAGCGGTTGGTTATCAGCGATTGGGTAATTTCTATCGCCTTCAAATCGAGCAAGGGCAGTCAACCTTGGAAAATTTGATGGTGGCAATTTTAGCTTATCAGGAAGCGATTACTCATGATGAAAGCTCGCCCCAAGTCCCAGATATTTTAAACGACTTGGGAACTCTTTACTGGATGCTGTACCGCACTCCACCGAATTCAGAAGAGGGACAAGCTTACATAGAGCAAGGGATAGAATTTTATCATCTCGCTTTAAAACTGATATCTCCAGAAACGCATCCCGATACCTATGCCCGCGTTCAAAATAACCTGGGTACAGCTTACGGCGATTTAGCTCGTTTTGCCAATCCAGCAGAAAACTGGCAACAAGCAGTTTTAGCTTACGGCGAAGCGCTACAGTTCCGAACAGCAGAAATGGAACCCTTAAAATATGCGGCTTGTCAAAATAATTTGGGTACAGCTTACTGGCATTTGGCACAGTACAACCAACCAGTCGAGCATTTGAAGAAAGCGATCGCAGCATACAGCTTAGCTCTTGCCTATTATAACCCAGAACAGGAACCGCTCAAGTATGGCATGATTCAAAATAATATTGGTACTGCCTATTGGAATATTGCCCAATACGAACAACCACCAGAAAATTTACGTTCGGCTATTGAAGCGTATCGTGAAGCACTAAAATATCGTACTCCTGCTAATGTTCCTCCTGCTTGTGCGGCTACCCAAAATAATCTTGGTACAGCCTATTGGCATTTGGCAAATCAAGCGCAAACACCAAGAGAAGAAAAGCAAAAATTATTAGAACAATGTGTTGTTTCTTATGAAGAAGCCCTTTCTCTCGCACATTCTTTAGGTGGAATATCTTTGACCTTTGATGTATTTGCCACACACAATAATTTGGGATTAGCGCATTTTCAATTAGCAACCGATCCATATTTTAGTTTAGATAAAGTAGAACGTTCCAAACATTTAGAAGGCTCGTTAGACAATCATTTACAAGCTTTAAATGGATTGAGCAAACAACCCGATGCTTATCAAACGACATTTGGGTATGTGGTTAAGACTATTAGGGCATTCCATAATGAGTTAGGAATACAAGGACAAAATTTAGCTTTGTCTAAAGTTCCCAGTCAGTTATTACCAGAGATTTTACCGAAGTTGTAGTTGGTTAGTGGCTAATGGTTAATAGTAAACTATATACATTATCCCTTATGAGAACTTTATTTCTATATGGTGTATATCGATAGTATTTTAAAAAAATAAGTACGATCGCTTTGTTATTTGGTCACAAGCGATCGCATTATAAAGTAAATCTTAAATCGCCAAATATATTGCGTGGGTTGGATAAAACGAAATCACCTCAATAATTTGATTAAATGTTGGGTTTCGTTCCTCAACCCAACCTACTAACCATCGGAATTAATTGCTGAGAAGAGCGAAGAATAATCCGCATTAGAGAATGACATTTTCATTGCTCTTTCTATAACTTCCCGCACACCTTCAAGACTAGCAACATTTAACCCTGCAGATTTAGCCTCAGAAATAAAAAGCTCCGTGTCCTTCATTAAATGTTTTGTGGGAAAGTTTGGATTCTCATAGTTTTCCTCAAGCATTCGTTGCAACTTTTTATCAAATGTGGGTGCAAAAAGGGCGCTTTCCCGCAAAATGTCCATAAACAAATCGACGTTCACCCCTTGTGTTTGAACAAAACTCAGGCTAAGGGCAAAAGCAGTTGTTAGAGAAGCAATTAATTGATTAAGTGCTAATTTAAGTGCAGCCGCACTTCCCACAGAACCAACAAGTACGGGTTCCGGACCGAAGTTTTTTAATAGATCTAAATGGCGATTGTACTGTTCTTGAAGTGCACCTACCATAACGATGAGTTTGCCAGCTTTTGCCTCTGGAATACTACCAAGAACGGGTGCTTCTAGATATTCGCCACCTGCGGCAACAACTGCATCTCTGATTTCTTTACTTTCAGCAGGGGTAATTGTTCCCATTTGAATTACAGTGCGTCCTGCTACAGTTCGCCAAGACCTATCTGAAAGTAAGACACTGTATATAGCTGCAGCGTTACTCAGCATCAAAATGATACTATCGGCAGAATTGATGGCTTGATAGGAGTGCGTGACAACTTGAGCGCCTGCTGCTTTGAGTGGTTCTAACTTTTCTGGGGTACGGTTATAGGCAATTACCTGTATTCCTGCTTCTAGAAGCTTTTGAGCCATCGGGAGTCCCATCAATCCAGTCCCCAGAAATGCTACCTTCATTTTTCACCGTCCGTTATCAGTTTGTTTAATTTAAATAATTTAATGGTTGGTTGTTAGTGGTTAGTGGTTAGTTGTGTAGGACAGGCGTCTCGCCTGTCATCGTTAGTGATTGGTGGAAAACAACTAACAACTGTACGGGCGCAAGGTCGCCGCGCCCCTACTGCTTACTAACCTCCCGCCGCAAAGGTCACCATAATCATGACTGAAAGTAAAATGCCAGGGGTTAGCAGTACAACTAGCATTAATAAATCGTGGGAAGACATAAATATTACCCTCCTGATGTTTTTTGTTGCTCATGCAATCACTGCTATGTTAGACCAAGTATCTCCACTACTGTGTTAATACAGTAGAATCTTCAGATTTAAATATCCTCTATTCACTAGTCACTGGTCACTGGTCACTGGTCACTGTTCACTGGTCACTGTTCACTGGTCACTGGTACAGTAAATCCTTTTAAGGGCTGTGCGGTTTGTGCTTCGGTCAATCCTTTGCTTTGAACTAAAACACCAAAACCACCTAATCCTAATGGATCTAACAGTTGGTGGAGTGCGTCTCTACGTTGTAGCAATTGTGACACAGGTAGTTTTGTATGGGAAAGATTGGCTATTCGTTCTCCCAATCCCAATGCCATTAGAAACAAAGCTTGTTCCCTAAATCCTATTTTATCGAGTCCGCATTGTTCGCCCCGCCTTTCTAAAGCAGTAAAGTCGATGTGCGATGTGATGTCTTGTTGACCGACGTTGATATAAGGATTATTGTGGCGGTGATGTTGATAATAACACTGTAGCGTTCCTTGCGATCGCCTTGGATTATAGTAACGACTAGCCGGATACCCATAGTCGATTGTGAGGACGTATCCATGCTGCAAACAATTTGCTACTGTACTCAACCAATCTAAAGCAGCTAAGTTGACCTCACTGCGATACCCATCAGGATAACCGTTTTTAAGATTTACGCCGATTAATTCAAAATATTCTACAAGTTGCTGAGTTGAAGGTGTATCTACAACTTCTACAAAGGGGATTGTCTGAGTAGAGGATGAGTTGGTGACATACACTTCTAATAATTGTCCCTCTTCCACAACAAATTGATGGACTGGGAAAGCATCTACCAATTCGTTAGAAAAGAAGCAACCAGAGATAGAGTTGTTCGGTATGTCTTCTAACTCGCACCAACGTACAGAAAATTCTTGCAGTCGTTGCTGTTGTTGTTGCTTAAGGGTAGGAGATTTTTCAACAATGACATAATCCAGTGCTTTAAAAAAATCTGGATATTCCTGCTGAATGTATTTGAGGATATCTACAGCTAGGAGTCCTTGACCCGCACCCATTTCTACTAGGGAAAATGGTACTGGTTGCTGTAAAATTTCCCACATTTGAGCAAATTGTACCGCAAGCAGTTCGCCAAAATCAGCCCCAAGGTGAACGTTTGTGAAAAAATCACCTTGTTTTCCAATAGAGATTGCCTTCGTGTAGTAACCGTGGATGGGATGATACAGTGCTAAGTCCATATACTCAGCAAAGGTTATTCGGTTTCGAGGGCTTGTCGCAATTTGGCTTGCGATCGCATTACATAAAGTAGAATTAGAATGCATAAAATAATAAAATTATGTTTAATTACATTTACCTTAAGTTAAAAATATCAGAATTTTGTGCTAACACATAACTTATGTTTCCAATAAATAGTTGGCTCATTTATACTCTACTTGCTCTTTTCTTATATGGTTTGTGGGGTTTTTTTAGTAAGTTAGCGACTAACTATGTTGACCCAAAGAGTGCTCTCATTTATGAGGTTTTAGGTGCTCTTATAGTTGGTTTAGTATTATTTAGCAATAATGGCTTCAGAGTCAGGATAGATAATCTAGGTGTTTTCTATGCTATTGGAGTTGGTGTTTTTGGAACATTGGCAACATTTTTTTTCTTTATTGCTATTACTAAAGGCTCGATTTCTATTATTTTACCTCTAACTTCGTTATATCCTATAGTCACGATACTCCTGTCGGTTTTTCTTCTTAAAGAATCTCTGTCTCTAAAACAGAGTATTGGTATTTTACTAGCTCTGGTTGCGATCGTACTGTGTTCTATGACAGATTAGCGGTGTAGCCTGAAGGCTGTAAAAACGAAATTTCATTAAGTTGGAATAATAAACTTTTTGCAGAAATAATATTTTTTGGTCTCACTCAAAGCCGCAAAGCCGCAAAGAAAAGGGAAAAAGTAGAATATATGACCCGCTATAAGATAGAGATTTCAAGTGAAGCTGAGGAAGACTTAGAGTATTTTAAAGCAAGCGATAAGCGAAGCTTAACGGCTAAAGCCGTATCGCAAAGCCATTTTAGAGCCTCAAAAAACCTGATTCAAATACAACAATATGGATAACGAACAATCAATTTTACCCTAAATATTTTTGGTATCAAAATTCAACTTTATATCTTGTATATTCTTCAAGGTAACTAAGAGAAGGTTTTAGTATCAAATTTACCCCCCTTAGTCCCCCCTTGGAAAGGGGGGAAATGGAAAATTGAGTTCCCTCCCCAATCCATCGGGGAGGGTTAGGGTGGGGTAAAACAAAAGCTCAAATTCAGATTTGTTTAGTATTGAAATATCTTAACGGTCTACAGACCCCATAATGACATCAATACTACCTAGAATGACTACAATGTCTGCCACTTTCATACCTTTTAGTAAGTGAGGCAGAATTTGCAGGTTGTTGAAATCAGCAGCACGAATCTTCCAGCGCCAAGGGAAGACATTATCGTCTCCAATGAGGTAAATTCCCAATTCACCTTTACCGCTTTCTACGCGACTGTAAATTTCGCCTTTGGGAATTTTGAAGGTGGGGGCGATTTTCTTACTAATGTATTGATAATCAAAGCCATCCCACTCTGATTTCTTACCAGCAGCCAAGCGCTTAGCTTCTAGATTCTCGTAGGGACCGCCAGGAAGCCCTTTGATAGCTTGCCTGATAATTTTGACGGACTCGCGCATTTCTCGCATCCGTACCATGTAACGGGCTAAACAATCACCTACTGTTTCCCACTGTACGTCCCAGTCAAAATCGTCGTAACACTCATAGTGGTCAACTTTCCGCAAGTCCCACTTCACCCCAGAAGCGCGTAACATTGGACCAGACAGTCCCCAGTTGATTGCTTCTTCACGAGTAATAGTGCCAATACCCTCAACACGACGGCGGAAGATGGGGTTATTGGTTACCAATCGCTCGTACTCATCAATTTTAGGTGTGAAGTAGTCGCAGAAGTCTAAGCACTTGTCTACCCAGCCGTAAGGTAAATCTACCGCTACGCCACCAATCCGGAAGTAGTTGTTGTTGACCATGCGGTAACCAGTAGCGGCTTCCCACAAGTCATAAATCATTTCACGTTCCCGGAACTGGTAGAAAAAGGGAGTTTGAGCGCCTACGTCAGCCAGGAAGGGACCGAACCACAGTAAGTGATTGGCGATGCGGTTCAACTCTAGCATGATAACGCGGATGTAACTAGCGCGTTTGGGAACGGGAATATCTGCCAGTTTTTCTGGGGCGTTCACAGTAACGGCTTCGTTAAACATTCCCGCCGCGTAGTCCCACCGACTGACGTAGGGGACGTACATAATATTGGTGCGGTTCTCCGCAATTTTTTCCATTCCCCGGTGCAAGTAGCCAATGACTGGTTCGCAATCAACAACGTCTTCGCCGTCTAGAGTCACGATCAGTCGTAAAACCCCATGCATTGAGGGGTGGTGGGGACCCATGTTTAGCACCATTGGTTCGGTGCGGGTTTCGATTCTTGCCATAGATTCTGTGTGTTCTCCGGTCTTGGAAAAATTTTAAATCGAACCACATTCGTCGCAACAAAGAAGTCCGAGCAAAGATTTGAGCCTTTAGGGCGGGACTCAGAACTTCAGTTGAGCACTCCACAAAGCTCGGTAGTTGGGGAGAGGGTGGCAGTAGGGGTTTTTACTTGATGTTTTATTTTGTTGCACTTCTTCATTAATTATATAAAGATGAGGCGAAAGGACGGAGCGTTGCAGGAATTTCTTTATCCCTAGAGTTGTGAATTCGCACCATAGATAATTATTAAGTCAGTCAGCACAATTAAAGTTAACTAGTGAAGATCGTCATTGGTCATTGGTCATTAGTGAGGATTTCAAGTAGATTTACATTTTGTAATATAGTTCTATGTATTTCTGCCTAGCTACTTACCAAGGTTAAATGTTACTATGAGAAACCACGAACTACCGCTTGATATTGAAGATATTGGATTCTCACACATCCCCGTTCTGAGTCAGGAAGTGGTTGAGGGTTTAGCAGTGCGTCCCGAAGGTCATTATTTGGACGCGACTGTTGGCGGTGGCGGTCACAGTCGGTTGATTTTGGAATCTGCTCCTGATGTCAGGTTAACAGCTCTTGACCAAGATGAAGATGCGCTAAGTGCAGCGAAAAAGGAATTAGCTGTGTTTGAGGAACGAGTGCAGTTTATACACGTTAACTTTTCTGCTTATGAATTTCCTGAAAACACTTTTGATGGTATAATAGCAGACTTGGGTGTTAGCTCCTACCATTTGGATACTCCAGAACGCGGTTTTAGTTTTCGTCGAGAAGCTAGTTTGGATATGCGAATGGATAAGAGACAATCTTTAACGGCGGCTGATGTTATCAATGAATGGGATGAAGCCGAGTTAGCAAATATTTTCTTTAAGTATGGAGAGGAACGTCTATCGCGACGTATCGCCAGACGTATTGTTGAACAACGACCATTTCAAACAACGACGGAATTAGCAACGGCGATCGCATCTTCTGTACCTGGTAAATACCGCCATGGTAGAATTCATCCAGCGACCCGCGTGTTTCAAGCTTTGCGAATTGCTGTGAATGATGAGTTAAAAGCTTTAGAGACTTTTTTAACAAAAGCGCCGAATGCTCTTGTACCCGGCGGTAGGATTGCGATTATTAGTTTTCACAGCCTGGAAGACCGGATAGTAAAGCATAGTTTGAGAGGTTCATCTCTGTTACAGGTCTTAACTAAGAAACCCATAACTGCAACAGAGGAGGAAATTAGCAATAACCCTCGTGCTCGTTCGGCAAAATTGCGAATAGCAGAAAGGAAGATATAGCAATCCTAAATCTAGTCTAAACTCTAGTAAGAAACTTACGCTCTCTAAAGAGAATATAATTCGCAACTATATAAACAAAGTCTACCTACGTGACTTTATTAAAATAACCTACGTAGCCCGGTTTTGTCTGTGTAGCCGCGATTTCTAATTGCTAATATCACATAATCTGGCAGAATGAGATATAAATTAGAAGCACTTTAGGTGTAATGCGAACAAAAATAGAATTAATTCGCGGTCAAGATAGCATGACCGTAGAAGCATATTTAGTAGAATTGGCACAAAAACACGTTAATGATTATGCTTTGTTGTGGAAAGAACAATTAAGATTGCACGGACAAGAAGATAAGTTTTGGGATTGGGAGTTCAAATTACGATTTATCATAACTAGACAAGAGAACCGTGAAGGCTATGCAATTGAATATGAAGGTGAAACCCAGGGTTTAATGCTGCTTGAAACTCAGATGCATGGTTCGCGGTTTACAGAGGGTAAAAGGTTGATTTATGTTGATGGTATTGCCTCCGCTCCTTGGAACAGACAATTTATTCAACGTCCGCCAAAATTAAAAGGCGTTGGTACTGCACTTTTAGCGTTTGCAAGAACTCGTAGTGTAGAACTAGGTTACGAGGGTAGAGTTGGGTTACATTCTTTACCAGGAGCCGAAGAATTTTATGAAAATCAAGGTATGATTAATTTGGGTGAAGACGAAGATTATGACTACCTAATTTATTTTGAGTATGGAATTCGTCGTTTCCCTAGATGAATGCTGCGAGAATATGTAATAAGTCACCCAGGAATGCCATATAACTTTCTAATTATATATGTAAAAATAACAAATGTAACTGATGAATCAGCAAAAACCACAATACAATCAATCCACTCCTGACCAAGACAACGTGAAAAATCCAATGGATTTATTATTTGATGAAGAATGGTTCAGAAAGGCGATCGAGGCTGAGGACAAAGTAGGTGGTAACATAGGTGCGGGATTAGATTGGGGTTCTGCATTTGGAGAACTGATGCTTAACCTTGAACTTTTGGGACGTTTAAAAACGTTACGTATTTCTTTAAATAGGGAAGTACGGTTGCTACTTAATGATTGGAATTTAGGAACAGCCACCACTATTGCAGTAAAAACTGCAAAAGAGAAACTGCTTCAAAGATTAAGATTACCTACACCAGATGTTAGAGAACGCATACTCGCTATCTTGGAAATGGATGAACTGTATTGTGAAGAGTTTATTTGCGATCGCCAGATACTACGCGAACTCTTAGGAGTTTTGCTGACGCAGGTAGATTGGGAAACTATTGCAGCAGTTGCAGCAGATTCGTTAAAAGCACAAATTATGCAGCAAGTTTCTGTTGAGAAAATCTCGGCGTAAATGAGACATCTGCGCTCAAATTCGCGGCTCTTAGCAATAGCGATCGCACCCGTACTTGTTCTGTAAAATTGAGAATAGCAGAACGAGTACGGGCGTTATGAGTCAGAAGCTAAGCCGAAATTTAATCCCCAGCTACGCGCTTCGACCATTCAATAGCAGTAAAATTAACTAGAACATTCTCGACTTAATATCAATCGCCCATTATTCAGGCGGTAAACATTTTGCGCTTCGATAATTGGGTCGCCTTTTTTCCAAGGACGAGATGCAGCTTCCACACCTCTAACCTCACCAGTTGTATACGTAGAAACCAAAATACCAGGGCGACTAGTAGGCAAACCACCAGAACCTTTGATAATAAAAGAGTTTTGTTGTCGTTTGATGCTGCGAGCCATGCAACTATTGGTGAGGAGTTTGTTGGGGTCGATAAGATTTGAGGATAGGTCGGTGAAAGTGTTTTGGATGGAACTGGTATCGGGTGCGTTAATGTTGATTACACCGGAAATGCCTAATTCGGAACTTGCTGTAATATCGCTTTTTTCCGTTGGTTTTGGACGCGCTTCGATACCGAAGATACCTTGTGAGTTAATTCTGACATTTCCACCGCTTCCTTCAAAGGAGTCGCCGCTAATGTTGCTGTTTTCTTTGGGAGTGGCGACGATGAATTTAGCGTTAATATTGATGTTACCGCCATCTCCACCTGATTTACCTAACCCTGCACTTGTGCTGATATTGCTGTTACGACGTAATAATAATAAATTTGTAGCAGTTAAGCTAATATTGCCACCATTACCAGAGTTAGTTATAGCAGCAATAGCCGCTTTATTATCAAGTCGTATATTACCTGAATTAATGTTAATATTCCCTGCAATGCCTTCTCCAAAGCTACTAGCAGATAAAACTGCACCATTAAGAAATAGATCGCGGGCTGTAACGTTAATATTGCCGCCTTCACCTTTACCTGTGAATCCTGCATCTATTGCGACTGTGCTAAAGATGCCAGTGTCAAAGTAAAAGCCATCGAAAATTGTCCCCTGAAGAGAGAATTTCCCCTCAGCATTAACGGTGACATTACCTGCATTTCCTTGTCCAATTGTTGCAGCATTGATGTTAGAACCATTTGTGAAAGAAATGTCACCAGTAGTATTAATGACCACATTTCCAGCATCGCCTTTACCAGCAGTCGTTGAATATAAAGCAGCACCATCGGATAAAGAAAAGTTACGCCCCTGAATTTCAATATTTCCACCTTTACCTACCGCATTTAGATAAAGAATGGAATACAAACTGCTTATTCCTGAAATAGAAACATCACCACCTGCTCGAATTGCAATTTTACCAGCATTTCCCTCTTTGCCAATAAATGTTGCTATATTACTACTATCTTTGATAGTTGTGTCACCTAATGTAGTTATTAAGACATTACCTCCGTTACCTTTACCAAAAGACAATGTAGTTAAATCAGTATCATTAGATAGCTCAAAACTACTAGCTACAATTTCAATATCACCACCGTTACCTACACCAGTCTCCAACACTCCGCTAAATATTCCGCTACTAAGTCTTTCACCACGTCCAGAAAATGTCACAGCACCACCTGCTTGAATTTTGATATTCCCAGCATTACCTTCACCTGACGTACTAGCACTCAAATAAGAACCACCTGTAAAGGAAGTATTCTCTTTTGTATTTATTAAGATATTGCCAGCATTGCCTTTACCACCAAGATTGCTGTTAAAAATCGAAGAGTCTCCACTTACAAAAAATGACTTTGCAAAAACATTAATATTTCCGGCATTACCTACACCTGTGTCAGAAATGGTACTTAAGATATTGCTTCTGTTTGTAATCGAAATAGTATCTGTTGCTTTAATAATAATATTGCCACCATTCCCCTGTCCATTGGTACTAGCAGCGAATTCAGAGTCACTATCTAAAAAGAGTTTTCCTGTTTGGATATCAATATCTCCACCATTACCTTCCATTCCTGGTTGCGTGCTACCAGAAAATCTACTACCGTTAGTTAGAGATAAAGTATCTTGAACTTTAATCGAGATAGTACCAGCATTTCCCTGCCCAGAAGTATAACTATTAATCGAAGCATTATCTAATAACAAATCCCTAGCTTGAATGTTGATAGTGCCACCATTACCCCTAGCTTTATCAGAAACAGTATTACTAATTTGAGTGAAGTCAATATTATTAGTATTGCTGAGAGAAATTTTTCCTGATACTTGAATAAAAATGTTACCTCCATCACCAATCCCAAAAGTATCAGCACTTATTTGACCTTTATTGTTTAAGAATAATTCTCTGGTATTAATGCTGACATTTCCACCTTTACCTACACCATCAAAACTCACATCACTACTAATATTACTGAGTAACATTCCTTTCCAAATTGTTCAGTAAAAACCTTACCAAAACCATCTATATTAATATTTTCACGAGCGTTAATGCTGATATTGCCTGCATTGCCTTTCCCGTCTGTACCTGTATCAATACTTGCACCATTTGTCAACGACAGCAAACCAGTTGTTATTTCTATATTTCCGCCATTACCGACACCTCCAGTTAATACATTACTTTTGATCCCAGCTATCGAAAACTCTCCTATCCCATCCAGCTTAATTGTGTCGCGGGCATTAACAAAGATATTACCTGCATCTCCTTGACCGGAAACTGTAGTAGATATTTTTGAACCACCTAATAACGAAAGAGTTGTAGTGTTAACCCAGATGTTTCCACCTTTACCCTCACCATCTTTAAACACCTGGCTGCTAATATTACCACTACCATCAAAAGCAATATTATTAGCATCAATAGTAATATTTCCTGCATCTCCTTTACCCAGGGTACTACTGCTAATAAATGCCCCATTGGTTGATTGGAGAGAACCTGTTCTTATCTGAATATCTCCAGCTTTGCCTGTGCCTTCTGAATTGACAGCACTAATAATACGACTATAAATTCGACCTACTTCTCCGTCCTTTAGGGTAGTCTCTATAAAACCATCTAAACTTATGGCATCACGAGCATTGATATTGATACTACCAGCATTTCCTTGTCCTAAAGTTTTGGTGTTGAGTTCTGAACCTTGCGCTAGAGAAAGAGAGCTTGTTTGAATGTTAATACTACCACCATTGCCGACACTTCCTTCTTCAGTAGAACTATAAATATCACTACCTATAAGCGAAATATTATCTTTAGCTAGTATTGAAACTTTACCAGAATTTCCTTGTCCAAAGGTACTGGCATCTAGAAACGAATTTTTACTTAAGCTTAAGGAACCCGTAGTTATATTAATGTCACCAGATTTACCAATAGCGTCTTTTCGCAATGTGTTGGAAATAAAGCTAGCATCAGTCAGATTTATGGTTCCTGTGGCGTTAATTTCTATATTACCACCTTGACTATTTGGTGTTCCTAAACCTGTTTCTATACCTGCTCTAAGTTTACTTTCTCCTGCTAAATTCACATCACGGGCATGAATTTTGATATTCCCGCCATTCGCACCACGAACATTAACTTCTGCGGCGTTATTTAGGGAAACATTTGCCCGTTCTACACCATCAGGCACAGCCAAACTAATATTATTACCTACAATATTTAATCCTACATTTCCCGGTGCAGCCAAACCTGCTAACTCAGTATTCCCCCCATAAGTGCGAATACTCCCACCATCAATATTGATATTGCCACCAACAAACAGCAAACTTTTACCATCTGGTACTCTTAAACCCGTGACATCTTCAGCAATAAGATTCTTACCAGCAGTAGCTTGCGATCGATTAGTAATTCCTGCATTTCCTTGAATTTGATTAAACAACAACGCTGAAGGATTAACCGTCAACAATGGCGCTGCTTCAGGATTTGTGGCACTAAAAACACCCCGATCGCCAAACTGTACCCCGTTCGCTGTTGTCCCTACAAAGGAACCCTGCACATCTAAACTGGCATCTTTGCCAAACACAATCCCATTGGGATTAATCAAATATAGATTCGGGTTAGAACTACCAGATGTTCCCAGTCTCCCAAAAATTTCGGAAGGGTTATTACCTGTCACCCGTGCCAGAATATTTTGGATATCTACACTAGGACTTACGAAATATGCTTCCCGTCCCGCGCTAACGTTAAATTCTTTAAAACTGTGAAACAGATTAATTTGGCGAATTGCACCACCTGTAATGACTTCCCTTGGTGTTCGGTGAAAGTTGCCTATAACTTGGGAGGACTCAGCGCCAAGTGTGTTGTCGGGTACGATATTACTTTGTTGCGCTAGGGTTTTCGCGGTGAAGAGACTCATGCTCAACCAGCCAAGTAACCCAGCCAGTCCGAACTGCAAACACTTGTGTAAACTGTGTTTTCTTCTCATTGGGTGTGCTTCCATTTCGTCTATATGAGTATCTAATCAAACTGTATGCTTAGGCAATACTTCTAGTAAATATTCTTTAGTCTCCCGATAGCAAGACAGTTTTCTGCAATAATATTTTTTTGTTTTTGTATAAAAATATTCTGCATTTTATAGCGGTTTGCATCGGCGTGAGACACAGATTTATCCGCTACGGGCTGCTACAGGCTGCGGTTCCATAACTTTTTTATGTATTGCATCCAATTGAAAAGTTGGGTTTCGTTCCTCAACCCAACCTACAATTTCTTTTTTATGTATTGCATCCAATTGAAAAGTTGGGTTTCGTTCCTCAACCCAACCTACTATTGATACCCCGCAGCCTGTAAAGAAAACAGAGTTGCGTAACGCCCACCCAATTCTAATAACTCCTCGTGAGTTCCTTGTTCTACAATTTCCCCAGCTTCAACAACCATAATTTTGTCAGCCATCCGCACTGTAGAAAAACGGTGAGATATAAGAAAGACCATCTGATTAAGAGTGAGAGTGCGAAAGCGATTGAAAATCTCAAATTCTGCTTGAGGGTCTATGGCTGATGTTGGTTCATCTAAAACCAAAATATCTGCTTGCGTTCTCATAAAAGCACGGGAAAGGGCTATTTTTTGCCACTGACCTCCAGACAATTCGTATCCTTTCCTAAACCATTTACCAAGCTGAGTCTGAAAAGTGTCAGGCAAATGTTCAATAAAAGGAAGTGACATACCTTTGTCTGCAGCCGTTATCCAACGGGTGTTATCTTCTATATTATTTACATCTCCTACACCAATATTCTCACCCACTGTAAACTGGTAGCGAACAAAGTTCTGAAAAATCACCCCTATACGCCGCCGCAAGACATCCACATTCCACTCTTGCAAGTCCAAACCATCTAATAGAATGCGCCCGGAATCAGGAGTATAAAGTCGGGTCAGCAGTTTGATGAGTGTTGTCTTACCAGAACCATTTTCACCAACAATGGCTAGTTTTTCTCCTGGCTTGAGGTGAAAGGTAATATTTTTCAGGGCTGGTTGCAAGTTTCCTGGATATGTAAATGTTACGTTCTCAAAACGAATCCCATCTCTGGGTTTCAGTCCTTTGGTTGCTTTGCCTTTTGACTCTGGTATCCCCTCTTCTAAAAATTCATAGAGATTGGAAAGATATAAGTTATCTTCGTACATTCCTCCAATAGAAGTCAGCGCACCAGAAAATGTAGATTGTCCTTGGCGGAAGACGGTGAGATACATTGTCATATCTCCTAAAGAAATTCTGCCTACAACTGTTTCCACTACAATCCAGGCATAAGCTATGTAAAAAGCCGTCGTACTCAACAAACTCAGCAGGTAACCCCACAATCCTCGCCGCAGTGTCAAGTCCCGATCTTCTCCAAAGAGTCGATTGAAGACACTGTGGTAACGTTCGAGCAACATATCTCCTAGTTGGTAAAGCTTCACCTCCTTGGCAAAGTCTTCCCTAGCAAGAAGAGTTTCTAAATAATGTTGTTGGCGGGCTTCTGGCGCACGCCAGCTAAAGAGGCGAAAGGCTTCTCCCGCAAATTTGGTTTCTGCAAAAAATGCTGGCATAGCAGCCACAACTAGCATCAGCAATGCCCAAACTGAGAACTTGACTAACAAAAGACCGTAAGTGACGAGTGATAATGCACTTTGAACCAAGCCAAAGGTGCGAGTTACAAGAGAGAGAGGACGAACGGATGCTTCTCGCCTTGCATTGGTCATTTTGTCGTAGAATTCTGAATCCTCAAATTGAGTGAGTTCTAGTGACATTGCTTTTTCTAGGATGAGAACGTTTACCCGTTGACCGAGAAGCATTCTGAGTAAAGATTGGCAAACTGTCAGACCTCGTTGGCTTGCTGCTAGTAAAGCGACTGCAATTGCCTCTAGTCCCACATACATTAATGGGTAATAAATATTGACAAAATCATTATTATGTGTAGTAGCAAAATTTCGTGTTTCTATGACTGCATCGACAATTAACTTACCGATATAGGCGACCGCAGCTGGTAAAAGACCCGCTACTAAAGTTAAACTCGCAAGAATAATAGTAAGAGAGCGGCTAGTTGTCCAGACTAAGCTTATAGCTCGCCCACTGTACCGAAAGACTGCAAGGGATTGACGCAGAGCGTTGCGTTTTTTACGTATCTTCATTATTTCTTTATAGCGTAAAATTAGCCACGCGGTACGGCTTCAACCGTTAAGCCCAGCGATTTCAATCGCGGCTATACAAACGAAGTCCGCCTGCGCGGACTAAATTATAAAGGAGGTACAAGACACGGATTTTATTATAAGTGGTTGGAAGTTATGCAAATAAAAGATATTAACGGAATGGGTAAAGTTTTTACTACCTTGACTGTAACTAATCGAGCCGACCAAATTCGTGCTGAAGATGGGACAATTACACCCGAGCAAGTGCGATCGCTCACTCTGAAAAATGTGTTAGTAGATACTGGAGCGACAACCTTGTGTTTACCTCTAGAAATAGTAGCCCAGTTAGGACTAAAGCTACTTCGAGAAGTTGATGTTGCAACTGCAATGGGCATTGGTAAAGCTCGAATTTTCCAAGATGCTAAAATATCTCTGGGCGATCGCGAAGGAACTTTCGAGTGTTTAGAGTTACCTGGCGGCTCAGATGCCTTGTTAGGTGTCATTCCTCTAGAAGCATTGGGATTAGAAATTGACTTGCAAAATCAAACTTTGAAGGTGTTACCCATCAGCCCCTCAGAAACTTATCTAACAATTTTGTAAAATAATTTGTGACAACCTACGTGGACTAAATTATCAAGGAGGTACAAAACATAGATTTTATTATAAGTGGTCGCAAGTCATGAGAATAAAAGATACAAACGGAATGGGTAAAGTCTTCACTACCTTGACTATAACCAATCGAGCCGACCAAATTCGTGCTGAAGATGGGACAATTACACCCGAACAAGTGCGATAAGCAAAGCTTAACGGAGTACAGCCGTATCGCTTACTTTGAAAAATGTGTCAGTAATTTTAAAGCATTGCAAGGAGTAAATAAATGCGATCGCACTATTTGATGATTGAATGCGATCGCCTGTAGGATATTCTTCTTACGGCTACTGGGCTGGACTATTCTGAATATTCTCTTCAGGAGAAGGGCTGTTACTGGGTACTACAGGTTCATTTTCTGTAGATGAAGTAGGTGTATTGGTATCACTATTTGTTACTCCCTCAGAAGTACTCGTGTTTGAGTTTGATGGTGCTGTTGGTGTATTTTCTGTTGTGGAAGGAGCTGCTTTGGTTGCACCTTCTTGAGGTGGAACATTTATGTTTACATTAGGTGTAGTCGTTGGTGGTGACTTTTGTTCGGGTATAAATACCGGAACTGGAACTTCTTTGGTTTTTTCAATAACTGTTGGAACTTCCTTGGTTTTTTCGATGACTGTTGGAACTTCCTTGGTTCTTTCAATAACTGTTGGAACTTCTCTAGTTCTTTCAATAATCGTCGTTCGATTTTGAGAATTTTGAGTTCCTGCAGGAGATGCAGTATTCGTTGTCGGAACTTCTGATGGTGTTGTGGTATTCTCTACAGAAGAATTGCGTTGATTGAAATACCAAACAGCGCCTACTGTTAGCCCTATAATTAAGGTCAGTAATAAGCCTAAGATGATTCCACGGGAAGTATTATCAGTGTCTCGTTGTACAATCCGTTCTTGATAATTGCGTTCTGATGACTGACCTTGGAGGTAACCATTTTGATAAGATTGAACATCTGTCTTACCGTTATTCACTGTTTCGGTAGTTCGTGTCACATTCGTGCGAAGGTTTCTATCCCCATCGGTATAAATATCTTTGCGGATTTCCTGAGAGTTTTTGAGATTATCTGAGTTGTTCATATGTGCTGCTTTTATTATCTTGAGAATTTGAGACGCGAAAGAGTCATTGGTCAACGATATTTACATCACCAATACGTGTTTTTTAGTGAGAAGTGTTATAAATATAATTCCCTAGTTTTTAGTTACAAATTTGACTCGAAGTAATATTTAGAATAACCTTGACATTTGCAAAAAGATTTCTATCGAAAGAAGTGATATAGGCTTCTATCAAAGGAGTGATTATTTCTAGTCGAAAGTATAAGATTAGAGAATAATAATGAATTTAGTATGAAACCTGTACGTCACACTTTGTCAACCCCGGATATCCAACTTTCTTACTTGGAATGGAACCAAGCCCAAGAACCATTACTGCTGTTACACGGCTTAGCAGACCATGCCTTGGTATGGTCTAGTTTGGGAGATGAGTTAGCAGCAAATTATCATATCATTGCGCCAGATATGCGCGGTCACGGGGAAAGTAGCAAACCCGAACAAGACTACAGTTTTGAAAGTGCGATCGCGGACTTAGAAGCACTCATGAATAAACTGGGATGGTCATCTGCTCATATTGTAGGTCATTCGTGGTCGGGAAAACTGGCTGTTATTTGGGCAAGATTAAATCCCCAACGTGTGCGAAGCATAGTTTTAATAGACCCAATTTTTATCTGGAAAATTCCTAGTATTTTCAAAGTCACTTTTCCACTTTTGTACAATTCTTTATCTTTTCTTAAAGGTATGGGACCGTTTGCGAGTTACGAAGAAGCAGAACAGAAAGCTCGTCAGTTATATGAATTTCAAGGATGGAGTCCCTTACAACAACAGGTTTTTAAGGAAGGAATAGAACAAAAACCTGATGGTAGCTGGGGTAGTAAATTTACAATCGCTGCTCGTAATGGAATTTTTGAAGAAGTGATGCGAGTTCCTGGTTTTACAATTCCAATTCACACTCCCACCCTGTTTATACAACCAGAAAAAGGAGTTAATCGCAAAGATTGGCAACTCAAACCCTATAAAACCTATCTGAAAAATCTACAGATAAGCACGATTCCTGGTACTCATTGGCCGTTTTTGAGTCACCCTGAGAAATTTAATCAAACTGTAAAAGCGTTTTTACAAGGGATTTAGAGGACGACTCGCGCAAAGATGCTAAGAGTATTTTCTACCTTTTTAAGCTATGTTGTACACAAGTTAGATTTACCCCCCTTAATCCCCCCGATGTATTGGGGGGAAATAGAAAATCTAGTTCCCTCCCCAATCCATCGGGGAGGGTTAGGGTGGGGTAAAACATCAGTTCAAATCTCAATTTGTAAGCTATTTCAGACTTGTATGTACACCTTAGCCTTTTTAAGGGGAGCCAGCGCTCTCCTGAGGGTCAGCCCAAACTCACAGCGACTGGCGTGGGCTAGGGGAGACTTGGATACAACGGCGGACTTTACGAAAATCCTTTAAAAAAGATTTTGCGATGAGCATTTCTTTGTGCAAGATATCCATCAAGCTAAAAGAAGCTTTCCCAATCTAAAATCCAAAATCAATAAGATTGATATTCTTGAAAAACTTTAACTTCGCCCTTGTTATCAAACGCTACGACAGCAAAGGGTTGTTTTTTGTTTCCAACTTCCATACCTGGCGTTCCTACAGGCATTCCCGGTACAGCTAAACCTGCAAGAGTAGGTTTTTGTTGGAGGAATTGCTTGATATCGTTAGCGGGAATGTGTCCTTCCATCACATAACCATCGATAATGGCGGTATGACAGGAGGCTAATTCTTGAGGTAGGTTGTATTTTTCTTTTATTGCTTCTATTTCGTCAGTTTTTATATCTTTGATATGAAACCCATTCTGTTGCATATGTTTGACCCAACCCCCACAACAGCCACAAGAAGGACTCCGATAAACAGTCATTTCTTGAGTTCCTAAAGATGGTTTTCCCTCTGCTACAGCGACTGTTGCACAGGTAATAACTGCAAACCCAGTGACGACAATGCTTAGTATGAAATAATACAAACTTTTCTGAATCCAGGAAGAAATACGTTTCTGCATTGTTAAACTCTACTCTTTTGGTATCCAATCGTGCAAAGGAGCAATACTTTTTATTATCCATTCCATAACGCTTGGGGGAGCTTCGGATATCAAGATACTGGGATATACGGCTGTCCCCCATTCTGGATGGACTAATACCCGACACTTATTTTGAACGATCGCATAGTGGAGTAGAGCTTTTACTGTTGCTATATCGTCGTGATTCTTTTTCCCAGGACGGGAAAGTAAGGGGTAGCCCGTGCGAGGGTCTATAATATCTGTTTGGTAATTGCGATCGCGCAAATTAAAGGCGACATCACAGCCAAACCTCATAAACTTTTCCCGCAATCGTTCTTTCTCTGCTTCTATTTCTGGTGTTGTTTCCACCAGTTCAAATCGCGCTTGTTGTAAAACAATCCCTATCCATAAAGAAAACGTATTTTTCCAATCAGGGAATATTTGCTCGCGGTTGGTACAAATATACTGACTGGGAAAATGAATTGAAATTTGAATGGATTGCCCCATATTACCAACCAAATGAATGGGGCTGACTCTTTCAAAAGTGTAAACTGTTGGGTAGCTCACTTATCTTGATTCGTTTTTTTACAAGTTTTTTTAATTCATATTTTTTTTGATAATAACTCTTTAATCGTGCAGAAAATCACCCATCTCTAGTGAAATACCATCCCTTCTAGACAATTTTTAATAAAAAATTAATTTTTCATCTTTACCTTATCTTTTCTTAACTGACATCTTGCACCTTCGATTGGGAAGGGGTGGTGGGCATTGCCCACCCTACAACAGACATTAATTCAGCTTTAAGGCATTGACTGGCACTTCATCCCAAGAATCTACGGTACGCAATCGCGCTACCCACCCCCACGTTTTTTGCGTCTCAGTCAAATTTTGCTTGAAGGACTCGTGGCAAGCTAAAGCTTGGGATTCATCACAGCAAGCAATACAAGCATGGATCATGCCTGATGGATCTATTTGTTCGTTTACCCAAATAGTCATTGTGTTTTTGATGTTACATCCGAATTTAATCCCCCTTTAATTTACTCTACGTTTGCTAGGTACGCACGATGTCTATCAACAAACAAATTCCCGTGAGGATTCGGCGTTAATGGGTTTGATCGAGTAAAGCCGTAACAAATGTCCAATGATGGAGAGTAGCAAGGGTAACTTTTGGAAGAATTTGACAATAGGCAAGCGATCGCTTCTATCGATCAATGCCATTTTAAATTGGATGTCGGAACACTGCTCTAGCCGCTCAAAAAAATCTGGATGATTTGTGTTCAAAATCACGGGAAACGCCCGTGCTGCTGTTTCGTTTGTCTTTTCGATGACTTGAACGTTATATTCATAGGGATTGATTCCCACCGAGTGATAAAAAGCTGCCCGTTCAAGTACTGTTAAAGTATGGGTGGCAAATACAGACAAGAGGAAAAAACGTACCCACAAACGAGATTTCCAAGTGTTCCACAATTTGGGTTGCGATCGCAATAATGCTTTAAAGAAATCTCCGTGTCGATTTTCATCCTGACACCAACTCTCAAAATAACGGAAAAGAGGATAGAATCGCTTATCGGGATGAGACTCTAAATGACGGAACATCAGAATATAACGCCAGTAACCAATTTTCTCAGAGAGGTAGACCGTGTAGATAATCCACTCTGGTGGGAAAAAGGTGTAAGTCCGATTTTTTGTTAGATAACGCAAATCTAAAGAGAGATTAAAATCCGACATTGCCTTATTGAGAAATCCAGCATGGCGAGCTTCATCTCTTGCCATAAAATGAAACGCATCTGCCAAAATAGGATTGCGGTCTTTTAGTCTACGAGATAACTCTTTAAATAGAAGAAACCCGGAGAATTCAGATGTACAAGAGCGTTCCAAAAACTCAATAAAAGAACGGCGGGTTTCTCCATCAATATGTTCCCAACTTTGCTCGAACTCAGAATCGCGTACAAAATGATGGCGGTTATAGTCAGCTCGCAATTCTTCCACAATAGCCCGCAATTCAGCCTCGTGTGCTGATATATCCATCTGAGCTACAGCCTCAAAGTCAGTGGTATAAAACCGAGGTGTTAGCAATGTTTCCTTCACAGGCGCTTTAACACCGGGCTTAAGTAACTCAGGCTCCAAAGTTTGAAGAGTCTTAGCCATGAGAATATGCAATTAATTAATGTTTTTAAAGTTATCTAATCATAATTTCTACCAAAAATCTATTAAATTTAAAATTAATTTTTAAATAATTTTTCTGATAAATTTTTAGTAGGGTGGGCATTGCCCACCAAAAGACTTGGTGGTGGGCATTACCCTACCTACGTGACTTAAATTATCTCATTTTAAGTATAGAAATTTATTGGTTACTGGTCACTGGTCACTGATTACTGGTCACTGATAAAGTTGTATATTTGAAAAAGTCGAGAACAAAGTTAAATACTGCAATTGGCAGTGGTAATTGCTGATACAGTTTTGCTCATAACCGACAAGAATGACTTGCCCTTAACTTTGAGATTAGCGAGAAACTGCATTTAATTCTAGTGAAAAAATGCTTATTGAGTTAACAGGTGAGAAGGGGGCAGTATTAATAGAGGGGCAAGAAATTGCCTGAGAAGGTGTAAAAAATCTGCAAAAATCCTACCGTCGAACAGTTAGCAGCAAATTGTTACCCGATAACTGTTCAACAAATTGTATATTTTTAACAAAATTGCCACAAAGATGAGTAGTAATCTAGCTCAAAAACTTCGCTGTGGAACTCAACAATCTCACGCGGCGATAGAAAATATGGGATTCATGAAATGTTTTCTTCAAGGAGTCGTTGATAGAAGCGGCTTTGCAAAGTTTTTAGGTAATTTATATTACATTTATAGTGAATTAGAAGCAGCATTAGAAGACCATAAAGACGATGCTTTAATTAATCCTGTCTATTTTCCAGAACTCAATCGTAAAGCTAATCTGGAACAAGATTTACAGTTTTACTACGGTTATGATTGGAGAGGACAAAGTTTACCTCTGAAAGCGACTCAAAACTACATAGCCCGGATTCGAGAATTATCGAATCGCGAACCCGAATTATTAATCGGTCATGCTTATACTCGCTATATGGGTGACCTTTCTGGCGGTCAGATGTTACAAAAAGTTGCTCAATCAGTTTTAAAGCTTTCTGGTTATGAAGGTACTTCTTTTTATAATTTTGAGCAAATTCCTGATAAGAGAGTATTTAAGGATCGGTATCGCCAAGCTTTGGATTCATTGCCTATAGATGACGCAACAGCAGATAAAATTGTTGCAGAAGCTAATCATGCTTTTCAGCTTAATATGCAGATAGCGCAAGAGTTGGAGGAAGGTCTTATTAAAACCATTGGTCGAGCTATGTTTAATACTCTTATCAATGGTAATAACTCTGGTAGCGCTGCTAATAGTTATTAAGGATTTCTAAATTCCACAATTTCTTATGGTTGTGGTGCGGGCGTCCTCGCCCGCCTCTGAATAACCACATCTGTGGTGCGGGCGTCCTCGCCCGCCTTGTGGAAGAGTGTACGGGCTAGAAGCCCGTACCACACTAGAAGCCCGTACCACAAGACTAGAGAATTGCCCACCCTACAGCAACCTATCCTTTGTACATCTATTGGAAGCACCGCAATGGTTTTTCAAATTCCTGGTGTTAAATTTGATTTGGATATCATCAAAAAGTATGATACTCCCGTACCTAGATACACGAGTTATCCACCCGCTACTGAGTTAACGGAAGAATTTACAGAGCAGGATTTTCAAATTGCGATCGCCGCCTCAAATCAAAGAAAATCTCCTCTATCTTTATATTTCCACATTCCTTTTTGTCAAAGTGCTTGCTATTTTTGCGGCTGTAATGTAGTGATTTCTAATAACAAAAATATTGCCAAGCCTTATGTGGAGTATTTAGTTCGCGACATCAAACAAACAGCTAGTTTAATTGATGCAGATAGAAAAGTTGTTCAAATTCATTGGGGTGGTGGGACTCCTAACTACTTGAGTTTGGAACAAGTAGAATATCTATGGAAAAATATCGTTCAAAACTTTGATGTCAGTCCTACAGCAGAGGTCTCAATAGAAATCAATCCTCGTTATATTGATAAAAACTACATTTTCTCTTTGAGAGAAATTGGGTTTAATCGAATTAGCTTTGGAATTCAGGACTTTAATACTCAAGTTCAAGCAGCAGTTAACCGCATCCAACCAGAAGAAATGCTGTTTGATGTGATGAACTCGATTCAAGAGGCAAAGTTTGAAAGCGTAAATGTAGATCTCATTTACGGATTACCCCATCAAACCGTCGAGACTTTTCAGGAAACGTTGAGAAAAACCATCGCTCTCAATCCCGACAGGATTGCTGTTTTTAACTTTGCCTATGTACCTTGGCTTAAGCCAGTGCAGCAAAATATATCAGTGGATGCACTTCCAAAAGCGGAGGAGAAGTTAGAAATTCTTAAAATGACTGTGGAGGAACTGACAAATCACCAATACTTGTTTATTGGTATGGATCACTTTGCCAAACCTAATGATGAATTGGCTGTTTCTCAACGCGATCGCACCTTAAAGCGTAACTTCCAGGGCTATACCACTCAAGCACAAGCAGAACTTTTTGGTTTTGGTGCAACATCCATCAGTATGCTTGAAGATACGTATACTCAAAATCATAAGCAACTGAAAGATTACTATCAAGCAATTGATAAAGGGCTTTTACCCACAAGCAGAGGCATTAAACTGACTCAAGAGGATATTCTCAGACGGGAACTTATCATGTGTATAATGTGTCATTTTCAACTTTACAAGCAAGATATTGAACACAAGTACCGCATTAACTTTGATGAGTATTTTGCACCAGAGTTGGAAGAGTTGCAGCGCTTACAGGAGGATGGACTCGTGAGATTATCGAAAAACCATATCAGCGTTACGGAGATTGGTAGGTTACTCGTGAGAAATATTGCCGTTCTTTTTGATACACACGTGAGAAAGCAAGAAAAGAGATTTTCACGGGCTATCTGAATGTGATATTACACACTAAGGCAACTGCTAATAATTGAGTGATTTGTAGATTGTCATTGCGAACTAAGCAGGTTAAAACGGAGTCGAAACTTTGTTTGGTAGAAAGTGCAGCCAAAATAGGTAACTACACTTGGATGTGGTTTTCTTCCGGACAAGAGTATCAACACCAGGAAAATTTTTGCAAGCCAATTCAACTCTCGCTCTAAAGTTACGCAGATGAGATTACGTGTTCTATTACTTAGTGCTATCAGCATAATGCTGCTATCGTCTCCAGCGTTTGCAGCACGTTTGCAATCTTGGCGCTTCGACCCTGCTAAAAATCAGCTTGACCTAACTACAGATTCTGGAGTCAGACCTCAAGCCTTCCTACTCAATAACCCAACAAGACTGGTTATTGACCTACCTGGAACAACTAACTTAGATGATAATACAGTTCGTAAAAGTTTTGGGTCAGCCGTTCGGGAGATTCGGATTGGACAGCCAGATGCCGAAACAACCAGAATGGTGATTGAATTAGCACCTGGTTATACCGTTTCCCCAGAAAACTCACTTATTAAAGGGGATTCATCTTCTCACTGGATAGTCAGATTTTCATCCATCGATCGCGCTACACCTGAAAATACAACATCCAGTGAAGAAAAGATTCCCATTCAAATCAGCAATGAATTTACCTTTGCTGGGACTGTTCCACTCAACAAGGAAATGTCACAGATTTACCCCCAGGTCAAAAAACTAATGTCTCGTTATAGCTTCCTTGCACCTGGGATGTTTTTCCTTGACTTAGAGACAGGAGACTATTTAGATATATATGGGGAAAAGGTATTTCCGGCTGCTAGCACTATCAAATATCCTATTCTGGTCGCTCTGTTTCAAGATATAGACTCTGGTAAAGTTAAACTCAATGACACTCTAGTACTGCGGCGCGACTTGAAAGCTGAAGCCGCCGGTTCGGGAGTCTTGCAATTTAAACCAGTGGGAACCAAACTCAGTGTTTTGGAGACCGCTACTAAGATGATTACTATTAGTGACAATACTGCCACCAACATGATCATTGACCGTTTAGGTGGTAAGGCTAAATTAAATCAGAGATTTCGGAGTTGGGGACTACAAAATACTGTTATTCGCAATTTATTAGGTGATTTTAAAGGAACAAATACAACTAGCCCTAAAGATTTAGTTAGGCTATCCGTAATGATGGATAACGATAAACTGCTCAGTAACACGAGCCGTGCGAAAGCTTTAAGTATCATGCGTCGGGTGGAAAACAGAAGATTACTGCCATCTGGACTTGGTAAAGGAGCGACGATCGCTCATAAAACAGGAACCCTTGGGATTATCCTTGGGGATGCGGGTATTGTTGAGTTGCCTACGGGTAAGCGTTATTTAGCAGGAATTTTTGTTAAGAGACCTTTTGGAGACACAAGAGCAAGGGAATTTATCAGTCAAGTTTCCAAGCTTGTCTACGGCTACCTCAATCAACCAAAGTTGACTCGTCAGCCTTAGAGATACTATAAAATCAGTAACCTCTCCTATCGAGACCGAGGTATTCTATTCTTGCAGGCTTTTGCCAAATTGGAATGCTCCCGGCATTGGGGAGGGTCAATTTGCTAAGATTAGGTAATCAACCGGACTTGCTAAAAATGGGGAAGTACAACAATGTCATCGCCTTTTGCTGGAATGAATCCCTATTTAGAACATCCCGATCTATGGCCTGGAGTACACGGGCGGTTGATAGTAGCAATTGCAGATTTTCTCTCTCCCCAACTGCGTCCTAAATATTTTGTAGCTATCGAGGAGCGAATTTATCAAACGACTGACGATGATAGACTTTTAGTTGGTATTCCTGATATCGTAGTACAACGTCCGCAGACGGGGATAAATCCTACTATGTTGAATACAGCAGTAGCAGCACCTGCCGTCAAACCAGCGATAGTGGAAATTCCCATGCCTGAAACAGTTAAGGAGAGATATTTAGAGGTACGGAAGGTAGACACAAAAGAAGTGGTCACTGCGATCGAAGTTCTCTCGCCTAAAAATAAGCGTGCAGGAGAAGGACGCAATACATATGAAAGCAAGCGTCAAAGAGTTTTTGGAAGTTCAACGCATCTGGTAGAAATAGATCTCTTACGTGCAGGGGAAACAATGACCACTATGGGCAGTAGAATTCAAAGTGATTATCGAATTTTAGTGAGTCGGGCAGAAGCTCGTCCTAAAGCTGATTTATATGCTTTTAATCTGCAAAATACAATACCTTCGTTTCCATTGCCGTTGCGTTCAGAAGATGCTGAACCAGTCATAGATTTACAAACATTATTAAACGAACTGTACGATCGCGCTAGTTACGATCTAGTCATTGATTACAGCCTTGAGCCAGTTCCACCGTTGTCGGAAGCTAATGCCATATGGAATGATGCTTGGTTGCAGCAGCAAGGACTTCGTTGAGTCGGTGACCATTGCTATACTCTACGAACTTGGCAAGCACGAGTGCGATTTCCATTAACAGCGCCTTTCATTCCCAACACAACAGCCCTTACTCGTTGTTCTGGAGTTCCATGATGATGTCTGTGACCCCATTGATAATCTCCAATTCGATGAGCTAGAGTTGCAATCTCCAAAATGTCTCGTTTATCAAAAACAATATTGGGAATTAATCCTAAGTAAACACCTGCCAAACAATCTGCTTGTAGTTCTGAGATGGGTGTCACTCTAGGTTGAAAACCGTAAGCTATTTGCATTGCATGGGCATACTCGTGACCAATAATGTAAGCAAGAGCAGCATCTCCATGCTGATATGCCATCCTAATATCTTGAGCAGTAATGTAAACAGTATGATTGCGTTTGCAGTACTGACTTCCCAAAATAGGTCCGCAACCACCACGCCGTCCTATCGCAACGCCCCAGACCAATTTTGGTGTTGCTTTATAACCATGAATATGTTGAATTCCAACGTAAACTCCATCTATGACAGTTTGGGGTGCCATTTCTGCTTTCGCTGGTAAACTCACTAGCACAGATCCAAGACTGATTAAGGTCGCGGTCAGTACCTTAAGTGCCTTCATTCCTACCTCAAATTTACTATTACATATAGAAGATGGAAAAAGAACTTGGTTCCTTTCGTGTCTTCTACAAGAACTACAATTTCAATAAAGCTACTTCCGTATGTTGTTGTAGCGATGAACTAGGTACAGCTTGCGCTTCGCAAACGCATTATTATCTTATATTTGTAGAATATATACTTTCAGGTAGACTACTCCCTGAGAGTGCCATTCTAGTCACATCTTAACCAACCTAAAGATTAATAATGGATTTAAGGTCGAAACAAGTCACCTCTTTTTCATTTGATATCGTTACCGTTAATATCAAGGGAGATCTCGTTAGCCAAGAACAGCGTCAATCTCAGTCTTTAACGGAAGACCTTGGTAATGGCGTTACTCTAGAGATGGTTGCTATTCCTGGCGGTACATTCATGATGGGTGCTTCTGAATCAGAATTTAGCAGCGAAGACTCCGAAAGACCCCTACATCAGGTCACAATTCAACCTTTTTTTATGGGGAAGTATCTTATTACCCAAGAACAATGGCAAGCGGTTGCAACTTTTGAGCCAGTCAATTGCGAACTCGACCCCGATCCGTCTAGATTTAAAACGAGCGATCGCCCTGTAGAAACAATATCATGGTATGAAGCCATAGAATTTTGCGATCGGCTATCAAAACACACAGGACGTATCTATCGTCTTCCAAGTGAGGCAGAATGGGAATATGCTTGCCGTGCTAATACGACAACTCCGTTCCACTTTGGTGAAGCGATCGCTACCGATATAGTTAACTATAATGGTGTTTATACTTATAGTGATAGTCCTCCAGGAAAATATCGGGGAGAAACAACACCTGTAGGAAGTTTTGGAGTCGCGAATGCCTTCGGATTGTACGATATGCACGGGTTACTTTGGGAATGGTGTGCAGATAGTTGGCATGAAAACTATGAAGGCGCACCTACAGATGGTAGTACTTGGTTAAATTCTAACGATAATAATAGAGTAGTACTACGTGGTGGTTCTTGGGACTTTACCCCGTGGTTTTGTCGTTCGGCATTTCGCTTCCATCTCGAGCCAAAGGACAAGGGTAATAATATTGGGTTTCGAGTTGTGGTATCCGGTGAGTTTTATTCGTCTTGATATGGATCGTCAATAGGTGGATGCTAACCTGCTGTTAACCAAAGAAAACGAGCATTTAGAATAAAACCATCATTAGCTCCAGTTCCTAAAATCCGACTTGAGATTTATTAAAGAAAATGGGATCTCCTTTACTAATTATCAGGTTCGTTCAAATTCCACTGATGAAGTTGCTCGTGTCCTCAAAGACGTGGTAAGAACAAAGGCTTATGTATCTCCATCAAAGAATGGTTGGATTACAGTTTATGACGAAATGTCTGATGAGGAAATGGACTACTACGAACTTCATCATATTTCTCAAAAATTATCTTCCTCCCTTTCAACTGTTGTTTTTGTATTTTTCGTTTACAGAAGCTCTTACTTAATATACTTTTTGTATGACTTGGGAGAACTGGTAGACGAATATCATTCAGAGCCAGAAGGCTTTAGATTTGGCTTTGAACTTGTGAATGATTCTATACTGGATAGGTTTCGTGGGAATCCACAGATAGTGTGGAAATACTGTATAATAGGAACAAAATTGTAGTTAGTAGCCGACATTTTGGTACACAATGATGCTCAAACTTTATCTCATATGCCAGAAGATACTATCTGTGAATTAGCGCCTTTACTAGGTATCGATGAACTGCGAGCTATTCAAGGGTTTCGATACTTTAAGGAGTTTAGTCTCCATAGTAAATACCCAAGCGTTGAAGAGGCTCAAGATTTTTTATTAGTTCAACGTTTTGCCTAATGACTTGTTGTCCTCTTTGTTGTGAAATCAATCAGCTATTGTAATGCAATCGTGAATGTATATAGTAAAGGGAGTTGCATTCGAGCGTTCTAGTGCGTGGTAATACTCGCACAGGTATTTTGCTCTTCTACAAACTTGTAAGCGAATAAAATTATTGATAGCTACAATAAAAAAATTAAGAAGCGAGTTTAGCATTAATAAAACTGAATATTTTTTCTAATTCCAATAAACCAGCCAATTCTGCTCGTTCGTCAGAATTAAGTAAAAGTTCTTTGTTCTTTTCTAAAAGTTCCTCTAAACGAACTTGCAATTCTTCTGTAAAATAAAAAGGACGGAATTGATCGGCAAGATTAAGTTTTATACCATTAGGTAACCAAGAAGAAGGCTGCTCCATTAATTCTTTCATGAAAATCGCCTAATTATAGCATTTTTTGTTGAACACATTGCAGACTAATTCCTTATTATACTTATTTTTGTATAAACATATGTTTAAATTATTTAAAGGTAATAAGTAGGTGGGCGGAAAAAACAGAACTATGTTACCAATTAAAAAGATGTTTGATACCCTTGCCAATAACAAAAGACAAATGACTAATGACGCTCCTAGAGCGTTGAATCAAGCACCTGGGTTAAAATAGTCCAAAAGGCGATCGCCTGAATCAGCACGAATCAAGGCAACAACAATATCAGGTAAAGCTGCTAAGTTGGGATAAATTAGATAGCGCGGTTCCCAACGAGGATGGAACTTATCCTTATACATATGCAATCCTTGGAAATTGTAAAACCTTTCCAAATGGCTGTATAGATAGTGTAAAACTTTTTCTAATCGTCGCGATTCTTGTGTTTTCCCCACTCCTGCAAGAGCCGAAAGACCTATGTTAAATCCATCATAACCTTGCTCTTTGTAGTGCTGAAACATCGAAATAAATAGAAAGTCCATTGTTCCATGCTCAGCAGACTTTTTATATCGCATTAGATCGAGAGTTATTTCATTGAGTTGATACTCTGACAATATATTGGCAAAAGCAACTATTTCACCTTGGGAAGATAAAACTGCAGCTATTTCGCATTGTCGCAAATAATCCTCATCAAACCAACCTAAAGAAAATTTCTTTTCTGAACCTTGTACCATTTGCAGCCATTCATCGCTAATTAATTTCAACTGCTGTAGTACGTTAGAAGAAATTGGCGGTTGGAAAAACTTAACTTCGTAGCCTAGCTTTGTCATGCGATTAACTGCAGTTCTTAGGTTTTTTCCTGCTTTTCCTTGTAAGGTAAAGCTATGAAGCTCGACTATTGCCTCTTCTCCTATCTTTAATACTTGAAATCCTAAAGATTTATAAAGGTCTATGTTATCGGGCAAAATTTGGTAAAAAGCTGGATACCAATCATTTTGTTGGCAAAAGATTTGAAAACTCGTAATGACTTCTTGGCAATCTTCAGGTGGTCCAATTGGATCTCCTAAAGCAATCACACCACGTCCTTTGGGAACATATGCGATCGCACTCTGACCAGAAGGGCTGAAAAAGTAACTTTTATCGCTTAATAATGTCAATGCTGCTAAAGAAGAACGTCCATATTTTTCCACAATTTCACGTGCTTGTTGCCGTTCTCTCAAGGTAGCAGTCTCCCTAAGAAAAACAGGTCTTAACAGCATAAACAACGCATATGCGATCGTACTTGCAGCAATAATATAGATAGAATCGGTAAAAAACTCTCCAAATGGAGTTTTTGGTTGCAATCCTGCATTATCTTCTGTAAAAAACATTGCTAGAGTTTGACCAACGGCTCCACTCCAGTTAAAGTTTTCCGAAAATTTACCATCTAGTAAGTAAAACCCGATAGTTCCATATGCTAAGGTAAATAGTAACGCACCAATCAAGACTTTTATACCCTGTGCTATGCATGGGCGATCCGAGCGTGCTTTGAAAAGATGGCGCATCAAAAGTAATTGTACTAACAGGACTCCCGATAGAAGGCTTTCTTCATAGTCCAATCCCTTAATTAAATGGCTGACTATGGAAATCACAAGTAAACCAATCGTCAGCAACCATGCAATACGTTTTCGTCGCAATAAGTTAGTGGCAAGTGTCAGCAAAATAAATCCAGTTAGAGCAGCAAATATATGACCGCTAGCACGAATATCAAAGGGAAAAAATTCTTTTAACCAGTGAGTGCGATCGTTCAGATTAGGTGTCACTGCTGACACTAAATTGACCACTCCGACTAAACCTGTCAGGATCGCTGCACTCCAAAGTCCAATCCGATTTTTTAAGTCAGTAGTCATTGTTGGTTGTTAGTGGTTAGTGGTTTAAACTGTTCCCCTACATAAGATAGCGAATCTTTGAGATGCTTGTGAAAATAGTTCCAACCGATATCTGCACCAGATAAGCCATGCCCTCCAGGAAAGGCATAAAATACATTTTGTATACCCAATTTATTTAAAGTTACATGAAAAGCCTCAGTAGAAGCAAGTAAATCGGTGTCATTTTGCCCTGCATCAAGATAAATCCTTAATTTCTTTCGCTCTTGAATCGGTAACTGTTGCACAATTTGCTGCGGGCTATTTTGCGGGCCGCTATCATCGGTAAAATATCCGCTATGACTAAACAAAATGTTAAAATTATTGAGATGGCGTAACCCAATATTAAACGCTCCCCATCCTCCAGAAGACAAACCTCCTATTGCCCATAACTCAGGCTTTTCTATAGTCCGGTAGCGAGACTTGACAACTTGTACGAGTTCCGAACCAATCAAAGTCCCCACTTTACCATTGGGTCCATCATAATAATCGGGGTCAAACAAAGGGCTGGAACCCCGTTTATCATTTCCATCTGGTGTAATCACGATTGATGGGGGTAGTTTCTTATTTTTATAGAGTTCGTGTAAGACATTAAAGATGGCGTATTTATCATAGTAAGCACGAGCATCATCATGACCTCCATGTAGCAGGAATATTACTGGATAACGCTTTTGGGATTTTTGTGATAGTCTGGCGGTAAAATCGCGCCGTACTGTCTGACTGTCCCCATCGCTTGACTGTTAAAAGTTTCTAACTGAAACTTCAGTCCAGTATGCGCCTGTTCTTGTGGTGGATCGAATTGTGGCGCACCCAAGATAAACACATACCAGTAACCGACTCCAGTGAGAATAGCCAGCGAACTTGTAATGCCGATTAATACTTTGGATAATTTCATGGTTTTTTGAAACCTAAATTATCAGCTGCATGTTGTATTTCTAAAATTTTAAACTGTTCCCCTACAAATGTTAAAGAATCTGCTAAATGTTCGCGCCAGTAGCTCCATGTATGGCTTCCAGGAAACTGTCGAAAGACATTATAGATTTTTTCTTGGCTTAAAACTTGACTAAATTTTTGAGCTTCATCAAGTTCTTCATCAGATTTACCTGTATCTAAATATATCCGTATGCGTTTTTGAGCTTGAGGTGAAATAGTTTTGATGTAAGAGATGGGGCTGTTTTGCGGTCCACTTTTATCCCGAAAGTAACCACTATGACTGAATAAAATTGAGAAATTATCTAAGTTATGCAATCCCACATTCACTGCACCCCAACCGCCGGAAGATAATCCACCTATTGCCCAGAAATTTGGGGTTGGTAGTGTACGATAACGGTCTTTAACAACTTTCACGAGTTCGTCTCCAACTGCTGTGGAAACCTGACCGTGAAGACCATCGATATATTGAGGGTCCCAGTAAGGGCTAGAACCACGGCGATCGTTACCATCTGGTGTGATGATGATACTAGGTGGCAACTTCCCTGTTGCGTAAAGTTGCTGTAGTGTCATTAAGGCATTTCCCCTCTTCTCTTTGAACCAATCGTGAGGATCTCCATGTCCGCCGTGAAGGAGAAAGATGACAGGGTATCGCTGATTTGGGTTTTCCTCATAGCCTGGAGGTAGAGCGACGCCGTAGGTACGATTTCCTTCCATCACTTTACTAACATAGGATTCAATTTTATACGTTAAAGGGTTAGCTAAGACATTCGCACTTGGCTGTGGTGGCAAAACTGAAGCTGACTTTTGGGGAATAATCTGTTGGGGTGTCTGTGCTTTGACATCTACTAAGTTACTACAGCTTGCGAGAGCGATAAGCTGGGTACAGCTTGCGCTAAGAGCGAGCGCGGAAA
Organism: Scytonema hankhaensis NUACC26; assembly: GCF_045865695.1. NCBI lineage: Bacteria > Bacillati > Cyanobacteriota > Cyanophyceae > Nostocales > Scytonemataceae > Scytonema > Scytonema hankhaensis. Next base: position 18,086 of record NZ_BAACAP010000245.1, on the reverse strand, counting down.
CTAGCACTAGAATATTCGTCTGTTTGTAGTTCATAGGGATAAAGAATAAACTTGCTGTTGTAAATAATTTTCAATAGTACGGTTAACTAATTCCGAACACTCTGCCATAACTAAATGACCTGCTTTATCAAAATGCAAGTGAGTAGCGTTGACAAAACATTGTGCTAATTCGTCTCCCATATGGCGCGTAAACATTGGGTCAAGACCTCCAGTAATAATCAAGATAGGAATGTGTAAATTCTTGGGTGAAGGGTAACGTGTCAAGAAGTCGTAACCCCAGAAAATTTCTAGGGCTTTGTATGACTCAAAGTCTTTTGGTGTTGGATTTTCTACAAAAAACTGTTCTATAACGCTGTGGCGATACGTGGTCGATAACCAGTTAGAGATTTCCTGTACTTTAGGCAAATAATAAAGATATCTGCCACCCCAAGCGAAAAACTTCATCAGTGGAATTTCCCACCAAGGCGCTAGGTTGTGAGTTCCGCCTGCGATCGCAATTATGCCACTGACAGAGTTATGTTGAGCAAATTCCAAACCAATTGGAACTCCGTAGCTGTGGCAGCAAAGTATTGGTGAGTGAATGTCAAATCGGTGCAATAATCTTTGTAAATCCCGACGATGCCGCCCAATGGAATAGCGAGAGTAAGGGCTAGACTGTCCGTGTCCGCCCAAGTCGTAAGCGAGAACTGCCCAACCTCCATTTTGAGCGAACTCGTACTGAGAACGAAAGTTGAAGCGGTTACCCGTTCCTCCATGAAGAAAAACGATAGTGGGGGTTCGTCCCAGACTATAGCACACTTGCAAATTTACTCCTTGCCTCAGGTGAATTTTAGAACCAGCTAAGGTATCTTGGAAAGAGTCATGGATCATGGGTTATAAAAAATGGTGTTACCACAAGAGCCACACCATTTCAGTAAATGAACTCTTCAACAATAGGTCAAGAAAGTGAAGAAGTCGGAAACACTGCAAGATGCGCTCTAAGCGATCGCGACTATTGCAGAATAAATAACATCAAGGCTCTGTTTTATGCTCAAAAAACTCCAATTCAACTTTAGTTCGTTATTCAGCTTACTGCTTTTAGTTGTCTGCCTGTGGGCGATTAGTAACGAACTTCGCGAGTATAATTACCACGATCTATTCCTTACCTTAGCAAAAATACCCAAACAACGCTTAAGTGGGTCGATTTTTTTGACTGCTTTGGGCTATCTAGTTATGGTTGGCTACGACCTCTTAGGGTTTAGCTATATTGGTCGTTCCCTGAGTTGGACAAAAGTTGCTTTTACAAACTTTATTAGCTCTACTTTCAGTAATACCATAGGTTTTGCACTGCTAACTGGTAGTGCAGTTCGTTATCGTTTCTATTCATCCTGGGGAATATCAGCATTTGCCATTGCTCAAGTTATTGCCTTTGCCAATTTTACTTTTTGGTTAGGGATGTTTGCGGTTGCTGGGATCGTGTTCCTAACTAATCCTCTGAAAGTTCCCTCTCAATTGCATTTACCTTTTTTAACTGTGCGTCCTGTCGGTATTCTCTTCTTACTACTGGTAGGTGTCTACTTGTTGGCAAGTCTCTTTATTAAACAACCAATCCGCGTGCGCTTGCAAGAGTTTCGCTTTCCATCTTTAAGGATATCCTTAACACAAATAATTGTTTCTAGCTGTGACTGGATTTTAGCAGCAGCAGTTCTTTACATATTGCTTCCTCCCAATATAGCATTGTCCTATTTAGATTTTTTAGGTATCTATTTACTAGCTATGTTTGCTGGTGTTGTCAGTAATGTTCCCGGTGGTTTAGGAGTTTTTGAAACGGTTATTTTGTTATTGTTATCTTATAGAGCATCTGCCGTATCAATTCTAGGATCAATGCTTGCTTATAGAGGAGTTTACTATTTCTTGCCATTACTTTTAGCAGGGGGAATGCTGGGATTTTATGCGCTTAGACATAGCACTAAAACATTATCAAATAAAAGTAATAACTAAGACAATATTTTCGAGCGCTAGGGATAGGAGGGCTTACAAAAACGGATTTACTATAAACTAGTAGTTTAGAGAATTGTGTATGTTTAAGACACTGCCAGACCAATATGTCCAAGTTGGTCAAATTAACACGCGATACTGGGCTGTAGGCGAGAAGGGAACAACCGTCATTTTGCTCCACGGAATCGGCAGTAGCATAGAGACCTGGATGTATAATATCAGTGTCTTAGCACAACACCATCGTGTTTACGCTATTGATTTAGTAGGTGCTGGTCGTTCCGATAAGCCACCAACAACCTATTCGCTAACCTACTTAGCCGAGTTCGTCAAAGATTTTATGGATACAATGAACATAGAGTCTGCTTGCCTAGTCGGAAGCTCATTGGGTGGCGGCGTTGTCTTACAATTTGCACTGAATTTCCCTCAAAAAGTAGAGAAGTTAGTTCTGGTGAGCAGCTTGGGATTGGGTCAAGAAATCACACTTTCGCTTCGGTTGGCAACGTTACCTTTTGTTGACAAATTGTTTAAGCCAAGTCGAATTGGCACAGCTTTGCTATTGAAGCAATCTGTCTTCGATCCAACGGTTATTACCAATGAGTGGATTGAATTCTACTACCAAATTGCTACTCTTCCTAGGGCATGGGAAACACTTGTAAAACTCATCAATACAAACATCGATTTGTTTGGTGTTCGGACTGAAATTTATCATACGATTATCGATAAATTGGCTACCATCACTGCGCCAACACTTGTGCTATGGGGGCGACAGGATCGCATACTTCCGATTGCTCATGCTTATGTGGCTATCAAAGGTTTGCCAAATGCCAATTTACATATTTTCGACTCCTGCGGTCATTGGTCTCAAGTTGAACATTCAGCGGAGTTTAATCGTTTAATTTTGGAGTTTTTAGCTAATTAAGGTCTTGCAATAGCCCTATGACAACTAGAATTTAATCTCTGGAAGCAGGAACTGGTGCGATCGGTTCCTGCTTGGAATCAATTGGCTTGAGACCGAACAGAAATCTCATGATATTGTTTCGCCTAATGAATAACTCATATAGGGCGATAGTCGCAATTAGGGACGTAGTGCTGATAATCCAAAATTTCTCCATCACGCCTGCATTCCAATGCACAACATAGAAACCAAATGTTACGAGGACGGTCTGGTGAAGTAGATAAAATGGATAAGCAGCAGCGCTTGCGTATTGTAGTAGGTTGCTACTGAAATTCAAGTACCTTCGACCTAACCCTACAACGGCAACAATCCAAAACCAGGAGTCAAACCCCCGCAGTAATTGGTACAAGATGTATCCCAGAGAGTAGCCTCGCTCTGGCAGGATGCCAGTCTCCCAACAGCCAAAAAGAGCTAGCATAGAAGAAACCGCCAAAACTAAAGCGATTGTGAGATGCTTATCTATAGCCTGTCCAAATCTGGCGTTAGAAGGAATGAGGTAGCCGTAAATAAAGTACAAAAGGTATAAACAGAAGTTTGCCCAGTCGTCATAAAGATTCTGGAAACCAGGCCATCTCGGTCGCAAACTGGCTTCAATGGCAGCTAAGGGTAGAGCAAGCAGTAAGATTGCTCCAGGTTTTTCTATATTAGCTAAGAGCTTTGCAAGTAAATGAGAGCCTGCCCCTTTTAAATTTAAAAAGAGCGGTAGGGCAAGCAATGAAAAGACGAAGAGATAGATTACAAACCATAGATGACCCCACTCAAAATTACCGTGAGGACGAATGCCATTAAAAAATTGTGGATAGAATTGCACGTAAGAGTCTTGGTAGCTCGGGTTGCTTAGAAGTCGGTAGTAAACCATAGGCGGAACAAGCACGCCTGTACCAAACAGGAATGGAATGAACAGCCTCTGAAATCGCTCCTGCACATACTCATTAGCTGACCGAAATGACAGTGCAAACCAACTGCCAGCTCCTGACAACAGGAAAAAGATCTGCATATGCCACTGATGGACGAATAAGATAAAGCAACTCATCCCATGACTCAACTGGTCGTTCTTGATGTAAAATTCACCAAGTTCACCATTATAAAAGATGGCTGCCGTATGGAAATAAAGTAGGAGCAGCACTGCTAGAACTCTCAGCCAATCAAATTCGTAGCATCTTTCGGGTTGATTTTTCCCTCGTGGACACTTTACTTGTTCCATATTTGCTACACTTCCAAATGTTCATAGTCGATAGTTCATAATTACAAATTACCAATTACGAAGATTATTGACCTGGTTTTATGCCTGCAATATTGAGTTGGATACGATAAAGACTGGTGGTTGCGGTAATGTAGAGTGACTTATAGTCGCGATCGCCCCATGCTACATTGGTAGAAACCTCTGGCACGTTAATCTTACCCAAGAGTTTTCCAGAGGGTGAAAAAACCCATACACCGCCTGAACCCGTACTATAAACGTTACCTTGCACATCTACTTTCATTCCATCCGGGTCACCCTGTTTACTAGAGTCTTTTTGTTCTGCAAAAATTCGCCCGTTTTCTAGAGTCCCATTGAGCTTGACATCAAAGACACGAATGTGACTTTTTTCCGTGTCATTGACATACAGCTTTTTCTCATCCGGCGAAAAGGTAATTCCATTGGGGCGTACAAAATCTTTTACAAGCAGAGTTAGCTTTCCATCTGGTGTAAGACGATAGACACCATAAAAACCTAATTCCTCCTGCTCTTTACCAATACCATAGGGAGGGTCAGTGAAGTAAATACTTCCATCTGATTTCACAACCACATCGTTTGGACTATTGAGGCGTTTACCCTTATAATGACTTGCAAGGGTAGTAACCTTACCTTCTTTTTCAATGCGAGATACACGACGACCGCTATGTTCGGCTGTAATTACCCGTCCTTCTTTGTCTAATGTATTACCATTCGCATTACCAGAAGGACGACGAAATATCTCTGCTTTTTTATTTGGCATCCACTTGTAAATGCTATTTTCAGGAATGTCGCTAAATAGTAAAAAGCCTTGTGGATGCCAAAGAGGTCCTTCTGTAAATTTAAAGCCAGTTGCTACTTTTTCTACCTGTGCGTTGAGATTAAGAATCGCTTGCAGACTTTGCTTTCTATTTATATAGCTTGGTTTTACTGAAGTCTTGTTGAAAAGAGATTTCACAGATTGCAACTCTAAAGAACTCTTTGCTTCACTCAAGTGGTTTTTTGATGCTGCAAATAATGCAGTTAAGGTTAGGCTACATAAAGCAACCTTAAATATGGTATCTGTTAGATTTCTCAAAAACATCTCAAATCTGTATGAGTCAATAGTTTGCAGGGTTTTAAGTGGATAATTTTTCTTCCAAAAAAAATCCTTACGATCGAGAAATATACTTCTACGACACAGATATAGCATATTTCGGGGTAAACTAAATCTAGGTAAAGCTATGCAATACATAGAAATGTCATTAATTGCTGGTGTCATCCAAACTGGTTACTGCTGTTAGAGCATTGTCGTTTAATTGGTTTAAACTTCCAGCCATTGGAGAGTGAGCGTACCCACTACCCCTGTAGGTAATACTCACACTCTTAAAATATCCTCTAATGATTCTGTTTACTCTAGAGGTAGTTTATGATAGAAAAAACAACGCGACGAAATTTCCTGCTAACCAGTGTTGCAGTTGCTAGCGGTATTGTAGGAGCTAATACTTTGGAAACTGATACATCCAATGCTGCTACACCAGCAACAATGCCAGAACGAGTTCTCGGACGTACAGGAGTTAGCGTCCCTGTCTTTGGTTTGGGAGGAGCATCTGCTAAATCGCCTCTATCTAAAGAAGGAAAAGAGAAGGAGGCGATCGCGATCGTCGAAAAAGCATTAGAATTGGGTATCCGTTACTTTGATACGGCTGCAAGTTATGGATCGAGCGAAGTTTATTTAGGTAAAGTTTTACCGCCTCATCGTTCCAAAATATTTTTAGCAAGTAAGACTTATGAAAAAGATCGGGATGGAGTGTGGCGAGAATTAGAGCGATCGCTAAAACGTCTCAAGACAGATTATCTCGATCTATGGCAGCTACATAGTGTAGCTTTTCCCGAACAATTAAAAACTATTTTTGGTAAATCCGGGGGAATTCAAGCATTAGAAGAAGCTCAACAGCAGAAACTCGTGCGATTTGTTGGTATTACAGGACATCGAGAACCAGATGTTATGCTTGAAGCTTTGCGCCGTTACTCCTTCCACACTGCCTTAATCCCTGTGAATGCGGTAGAGAAACACCATCCGCGTCCGTATTTTCCCACAATCTTGTCAGAAACTCAGAAACAAAACATAGGTGTCATTGCTATGAAAGTACCTGCATATGGAAAGTTATTTCAAGCAGGTGGTTTGACAAGTATGTTGCAAGCTATGAGTTACACTTTGTCTCAACCCGGAGTGCATTGTTGCATCATTTCCGCAGATAATGTTAGACAGTTGGAAGACAACGTTAACGCTGCACGCATTGTTCGGCAATTGACTGACGAGCAACTTATAGCTATGGAGCAACGTACTGCCAAAATTTGGCAAGATACTACATTTTACCGAGCTTGGGGTTAGTAAAAAATAAAAAACTTGCACGGAATGAAATAAGCTCTGAAATTTGCGTCTCTTTTGACTTTAAGGGGAACGCCTGTAATACAAAACTGTACGATGCTCTAATGGTAAGTGATTAGCTCCCACTGCTAGTTTTAATTCATCTGTCATTGCTGCTTCTGATGACGACGCTGAATAATCTCTACCAGTTGCTCATCTGATTCAAGAGGCTTAGCATTTGCTGCTATCCGGTCAGATAACTCGTAGAAAGCTTCGTCGTCATTTCGGTGCGCTAAAACGTATTGTCTTAGCTCGGCTTTACTCATCGTCTTGAAATTCGGCTTCGTCATACGCTACTTTTCCTTGCTTTGTTACTATTATCTCAAGCTCGCTACCTGCCAAAATTATTAGCCTCCCTGTCCTTTGGTCTACTCGAACCAGATTGATTGGGATGTACATATTTGTTAGCAAGTAACTTAACCTGAAGAGTTCGTCTTTTTGTTCAGGTGTTGGTTCCATCGTTGAATCGTTTTCTTGAGTCTTTTCCTAGGATTGACTATTCGCTAACAACAGCCCCTAGTAGGTGCTTCAGTCGATACCCGATTTTGTTCCAAAAAGCTAGAGTAAGCTTGTTCGTCCCCACCAAATGAGTCAAGTGATACCTGACGTTCTGGCATTGGTTTAAGTGGTGCATTGATGGGTGAGTATTTGCAATGACAAATTCCGATCGCGTCAAACTCCCCCATGGGAATATCTGGCGTATACGTTTCTACTTTTGTCACTTCCCAATCGCTAGGGCGATAATGAGTTTTAGCTTCTGGATAATGTTCGTCAACAAACTGCTGTACTCGGATAAATTCTGGCAAGCGATCGCCCGGTTCGGGTAATGGTTCATCCGAGCAGTCGTAATGTTCAGCTAAGTTTTTGGTTAAAGAACCCGTGTGAGCATACTTTCGTTCTTGCCAACCAGGTTGGCGTTTTTGGGCGCGGAAAACAATCCATCTACGCATCATTATCCCCCTCAATCTCATAGTAAGACTTTGGAAATTCAGTTTTTCCATCAAACACACAGTCAACAGGCAGAGTGCTATTACCTGTTTCCTCTACATCTTCATCTTGTTTTAATTAATGCTAGAAACGAGAGATTCTAAGTGCCGCACGCTCGCCAGTCCCAATCCCAATCCGCCAAATTTTCGGGTTGTTGCTGCATCTGCTTGACGGAAGTAGTCAAACACATAGGGAAGAAAATCAGGTGCAATCCCCTGTCCGGTATCCCTAACCGTAATTTGGGCGGACGAGCCAAAGCATTCTAATCGAATATTGACGTGTCCTCCTTGGGGGGTAAATTTCACTGCATTGGAGAGGAGATTCCAAATCACTTGCTGTAATCGAGTGGAATCACCCCAAACCAATCCGATATCCGATGTAAGGCTTGCTTCTATTTGAATGGACTTGGCTTCTGCTGCCAGCCGTACCGCTAGCCGAAAAACTAACACAGACCACGCCAAAAAAACCTCCTGAATGAGGCTTTTTTCATGGCAACAAAACGTTCACTATCAAGACAGCGCTACTAATCCACAGCAGAATACTGATAGGTGCTGCAAATAAAATTCCCGCAATAGCCCAGCTTCTTTGGTATTCCTTAAAGTGTTGAATACTTCGCCAATGTCTACTTTTCCAAGCCCATTCATTTCCCTTTATACCAAGTGTAATAGACATTGGAAAACCTACTATTGGTAGAAAACAGAGCAATCCACTCCAGACGCGATTTTGCCACAACCAAAACCAAGGCACTAAAAAAGCACCCCAGTTCCAACCTTTGATGGCTTCGGGTACTTTTTCGACACGATTTTTCAGACCGCATCCAGAATTATTTCTAATCTCTTGAATGGGCAAATCTTGGTCTTGTAAAATTAAACCAGAATTGAGTACATCCAGTGCTTGACGAGCTGTTACGAAGCGATTTTCTGGTGCTGGTTCGGTCATTTTCTGCAACCAACTTGTAAAACTCGGACTCAAGCTAACGCGTTCGCGTAGCGGCTGCTTTGCAGCATCGCTAAACTGAATCTTTAAATTGCTTTGGGGTAGATCGGATGGAGAAACTCCAGTCAGCAAATGAATCAATGACGCCCCCAACGCATATAAATCTGATGCAGGAACTGCTCTACCGCCAAATTGCTCCATAGGCGCATATCCATAAGTTCCTACTACAGTGAAAGTCGCTCCCTCTGTTGAGGTTTTGTCTTGAACTGCACCGAAATCAACCAAATAGATTTTACCAGTTTCACCCCAAATTAGATTACTCGGCTTGATATCGCGATGCAGTACTACTGGATAGAGTTCGTGTAATTCTGTGAGAATATCTAAGACTTGAACAGCAATTTCTTTGACTTGGATTTCTGTAAATCGTTTGCCTAGAACTAGCGATTCTTTCAGGGATTCACCAGGAATGTATTCTTGTACTAAGCAATACCAGAGAGTGCGTTCGCGTAGCGGCTGCTTTGCAGCATCGCCAATACAAAAATCATCAATATACTTTGGAATTTGGGGATGATGTAGATTTTGGAGTACTTGTGCTTCCCTCTCAAAAAGTTTTAAATCATCCCATTGTACAGTTTCACTAAAAGCAAGACATTTGACGACCACTTGCTTTTTTTCCACGTCCGAAGCTTGTAAATCCAATGCAAGCCACGTTTGGCGAACCCCATTGCTACCAAGTTGGCGTTGGAGTTGGTAACGATTCTGTAACACTTGTTCTACTTGCAGCATCTAACACCTGCTTATCACCAGCTTGATTTTTTTAATCTAGCTATAAGTTCTCAGGATTTCATCTACCCTCCCGTTTAGTTGTTCTGTCATAAGCCAACCGCTACCTATGAAAGCAAGAGAGCGTTTAGTATATGTCTTGTTTTCAATGCTAAAACAGCACTTGACAACCTTCTTTTGTATTACATATACTACAAATAAAGCCCTGCTTCAGGAGGTTACCAATGACACAGGATAAATTACATAAGCGTTTAATTACAGATCCACCCTTTTATTAGATTGCTCCATTGAACTCTTCTATGAGTGCCGACTACAGCGGAACGTTTGAAGCTCACATCACTATCCGTGCAGAGTCACTAGCCACTCTACAACTCTTTCAACAGATTTGTCAGCAGTTAAATGTTAAATGCGTTCTCATAGAATTACCGAACGGCGTCACGCGATCGCAACCGATGACAGCATCCTATCATCGGGGAACCCTAACTCAAGTTTGGACACAAGTACACAACCTTGCTCAACGAATTTGCCTAGCAGGTTTTCACGTGACTCGTATCAAAATTGAGGCAATGCTGTACAACCAAGATATTCCGATAACAGATAGCGAAGTCTTGCGGCATCCGGTAACTAATTACTTCGAGTTTCATATCAAAGCGCTACTTTCAAAAGAGACTGATTTGGAAGCTTTGCGACATCATTGTGCTGCATTTGGCGCACATCTGTCTGTGAATGCCTTCAAGCTGAATCCTAACGGGCAGCATCACCACCGATTCATTACGTTGCGAGTGTATGGACTGGGACGGCGTTCGGCTCAAGCCCGCTTTCAGGAACTACTGGCATCGCTACGCGCACGGCACATTTCGGTAGTGCAACCTCAACAAGAATACACCGTTTATGACAGCAACTTAGAGCTTGATGCTGGCTGGTTGATACACTCACCCGTGGAAACCAAAGGAGGTAAAGCTGATGAAGCTTATTGAAACAATTTCTCAGACGAGCGATCGCCCTCTTGATGAAATCCTAACTTATCACCTCTTGGAAAGTCTTTTACGTCGGGTTGCCTACTCTGCTCACGCAAAAGACTTGGTTCTTCGCGGCGGAATGCTGACGCGGTTGTGGGTTCCTCTAGGGTATCGCATTGCTGTTGATGTCGATTTTGTAGGGCTATATCCGTTCGGAATTGAGTCAACCGAGCAGCGCTTTCGGGAGTTGCTTGCTACCGATGGTTTTACCGATGGGGTTGTCTTTCATCTCGAATCTCTGGAATCTCAGGGTATTTGGATGCAAGACCCCTTTCCCGGTGTTCGCCTGTGTCTGGATGCTTCAGTGCTGGACTACCGTCAACGGCTGCAAATCGATGTGGGCTTTAACGATCCGCTCGTTCCAGAACAACAATGGATTCAATACCCAACTCTAGTTCCAGCAGAACCCGTTAAACTCCAAGCCGCTCGACCCGAACTCATGGCAGGTTGGAAACTTCACGGTTTGATCGAGCTAGGAGCCAAACGCTGGCGTGGGAAGGATCTTTATGACTTGATGTTACTAGCAACATTAGTGCCCCTGGATAAGGCATTATTGCCAGAAGCAATAAGGGTAGCATTTAGCAGCCACAATGCAGACCTTCAGGAACTGCAGATAATTCTGACCAACCCTCATTGGTGGAATACAGGTAAAAATCGCCGTAACTGGAGATACTACTGCCGTAAAGTTCCTACACAGATTATGCCTGAGAATTTCCTGAGTATAGTAACAACAGTCATTGGTTACTGGGAACCAATTATTAACAACCTGTGTCACTACGAGGACGCCACAAATGCTCTTGACGAGAGCGATCGAGGCTAACTTAGATTTTGTTCATCTGGCGTTTGTGCATCGTGAATCGTTTGGTCAAATTGCACAATCAGCCCTGGAGTCGGGTGATGTTTTAGACTACCATTAAGAGGTCATTTGTAAAGTCGATCTTAAAGCACCAAACGTAATACATTAGACATCTCCAGAAATTAATTATGCATTACCTGAAAGTCCCTGTAGGGGCGCAAGGCATTGCGCCCCTACGTCTTTTCCACCAGATGTCTATTACGTAGTTGGGTTGAGGAACGAAACCCAACCTACTTTATAAATTATCTCTAAGCATAAACCTTTCTGTAATAAGCTTGATACTCCTCGGATAGCAGAGGCTCCCACCAATCGCGATGGGTAAGATACCATTCCACTGTCAGACGCAAACCTTCTGCAATAGTTACCGAAGGTGTCCAACCCAATTGGGTTTTAATTTTAGTTGCGTCTATAGCATATCTCCGGTCATGCCCCAGTCTATCTTTAACAAAAGTAATCAATTGCTCTGATGGATGCACGGGTAACTTAGGTGCTAATTCATTCATAAATTGACATAACATTTGCACGAGATTGATATTTTCTACCTCATTGTTACCACCAATGTTATAAGTTTCACCTGGTTTTCCAGAATGAATAACGACATCTAAAGCTTGACAGTGATCCCCAACATAAAGCCAATCCCGCACGTTTTTTCCATCGCCGTAAACTGGTAATGGTTTACCCATAAGAGCATTGATACACATTAGAGGAATCAGCTTTTCTGGAAACTGATAAGGACCGTAGTTATTAGAGCAATTTGTAATAATTGTTGGTAACTTGTAAGTATGGTGATAGGCACGTACTAAATGGTCGCTTCCGGCTTTAGATGCTGAATAAGGGCTGTTGGGAGCATAAGGTGTAGTTTCCGTAAAAGCGGGATCTGTGGGACTCAAACTACCATAAACCTCATCCGTGGAAACGTGCAGAAAACGATAATCCATTGGCTGACCCTTTCCTTCCCAATGCAGGCGAAAAGCGTCTAATAAAGTAAAAGTTCCCACCACATTTGTTTCTACAAACGCACCCGGTCCTAAAATTGACCTGTCAACATGGGATTCAGCTGCAAAATGGACAATGGTGTCTATGTTTTCTACTTGTAACAACTCCGTTATGAGAGTGCGTTCGCCCTTGGCGCAAGCCGTACCCGGCTTATCGCAAATATTTCCCTCTACAAAACGAAAATTCTCCTGTTCCTCAACTGACTGCAAATTACGAAGATTTCCCGCATAAGTGAGAGCATCCAACACCACCACGCGGTCATTTGGATAAACCTTCAACCAGTGATGTACAAAATTCGAGCCAATAAACCCCGCACCACCAGTGACCAACAACCGACGACTCATCAAACCCCTCACTCCTCTGTGTGTATTCTAGTCAAGTTTATTCCATTTCTTCCAACAAACGTTGCAAAGCCACCCTCATTTCTTCAGGCGTTGTCGTTGTCGTTCCAAACTGCCGCACTACAATACTAGCCGCTAAGTTACCCAAAACAGCCGCTTCCCAAATTGACGCCCCTGCAGTTAAACCCAGAGTTAATCCAGCCACCACAGTATCGCCAGCACCCGTTACATCAAACACTTCTGTTCTATTAAAAGCTGGAATGTCATCTTTACTACCATCATCATTAAACAACGTCATCCCCTGTTCCCCACGGGTAATCAAGATATGCTTGGCGTCAGTCAATTCCAACAAATCCTTTCCTGCTCGATCTAAAGTAGACTCATCAGTAATGGCATAGCCTACTGCCAGTTCCGCTTCTGGTAAATTGGGAGTAAATAACATGGCTCCACGATACCGTTTCAATTGCTTTTGAGCATCAACAACAGTCCGGGATGCAGAAAGTGCTGCTGAAATTACGGGCTGAGTCAAAGTTCCATCACCATAATCAGAACAAACCACGGCATCTACTGTATGAATATGTTTTTGAATATACTCAGCTAATTGTAACTGTAAATCCATACTCGGTAAATCTTCTGACTTCCGGTCAATCCGGACTATTTGCTGAGTCACAGATTGACGGGAATGCCCAGAAATTCTTGTCTTCGTGACTGTCGGACGATGCTCGTCAATAAAAATCCCGTCCGTCTCGATCCCGGCTGCTTCGAGCAAACCTTGCAGCGCCCTCCCTTGTTCGTCTTTACCCAAAAGCCCTACAGCAAGAACTTGCCCTCCTAAACGAGCGAAATTATACACAGCATTTGCCCCACCTCCCGGTACTTGCTTGGTGGTTTCATGACGGAGAATTAACACGGGGGCTTCACGAGAGACTCTTTCTACTTGACCGGTTAGAAACTCGTCTAAAGTCAAATCTCCGACAATGAGTACCCTCGCCCCTGCAAAATTATTTATCAAATCAAAAAGGCGATCGCTAACAGCACGCAATTTAGAAGTAAATTTGGGGTTTAGAGAAATATCAGTCATATATAACGTAATTATAGAATCTTTACAGGAACCATGTTAGTCAAATTGCGCTCCCAAAGCCTTTAGTGTCGCTAACTGAGCTGAAGTTAAACCGGTAACGCCAGTAATGTTCATTCCCTCGTAAGGTCTTGGAATAAACATTTGTTTACACTTACCCGTTAACACATCCCACAGTTCAATCGTCTCACCATCGCTGACACAAGCTAGAGTATGACCTTGTGGACTCCAAGCGACTGGCAAAAACCCAGATGTGTTTTTCTGCCTTTTTTGCAGACACTGTCCTGTTTTTACATCCCACAGCCTAATTGTAGAGTCGAGACTGCCAGTAGCTATCTTCTGTCCATCCCCACTAAAGGCGACTGACCAAACGATCGCGTTGGTGTCTGCGCGTACAGTTCTCAGGCAATGTCCGGTTTTCACATCCCACAATTTGAGTGTAGAATCAGCACTCCCTGTGGCAATTTGACCATCCGGACTAAACTTGACTGAAAATACAGTAGCTTGATGTTCTGATAAAACAGCTAAGCACTCTCCTGTTGCAACATCCCAAAGTCTGACGGTACTATCTGTACTACCGCTAGCAAGTATATTGCCTTCTGGACTAAATGCCACCGAATAAACTGCACTGAGATGTCCCCGGAAAATTTGCCGGAGTTCACCTGTCGCTACATCCCATAACCAAACCTGTTCTTTATCGCTTCCATCCGCCAAGCCGATACCATCACAACCCGCCGCCAGAAGTTGACTGTCAGGACTAAACGCTACACACCAGACTTCCCTACCAGGGGTTTCAAAGGTTTTTAAACATTTACCTTCAGCGACATCCCACAATTTCGCCGTTTGGTCTTCACTACCACTGGCAACAAGTGTACCATTAGGACTAAAGGCAACTGACCATATCCAGTGGGTATGTCCGCGCAGCGAAAGGTAACAAGAGCCTGTACTGATATCCCAGCAACGTATAATACCGTCATCACTGCCACTGAGGAGAGTTTGTCCATTTGGGCTAAAGGCAATTGCTCTTATCCAATTAGCATATCCTTGCCAAGTTTTGCGACTTAAACCTCTGCGACAGTCCCATAATTTGACAGTTTGGTCATCACAGCCAGTCGCAAGGGTACAACTATCAGGACTGAAAGCAACTGAGGTCACTTCACCTTTATATCCCAACAAAACTTTAGTGCATATTTTTGTATCCACATCCCAAAGTCTCACCGTTTTGTCTACACTTGCACTAGCGATAAGACGACCATCACGGCTGTAGGCGATCGCCAATATCCTACTCGTATGTCCCGCAAAAACTTGGCAACACTCACCTGTTTTGACATCCCACAATCTGACAGTTGCATCTGAACTACCAGTGGCTATAAAGTTCCCATCTGGGCAGAAGGCAAAAGCTAGTATTTTGCTACCATCTACCTGAAACGCTTGACAGCAATTGCCTGTTGAGATATCCAAAATTTGGAGAATGTAGTTTTCATTAATACGAGCGATCGCACCTCCAGGCGGACTAAAGGCAATTGTTAACTTTCCTGTCGTTTGTCCTGGTAAAATTTTGGTACATTCTCCGGAGCTGACATCCCAGATTCGCAGAGTATTGTCAAAACTATTACTGGCAATCTTACAACCATCCTTGCTCAAAGCCACTGCCAGCACCCAATGGCTATGTCCTTGCAATATTTTACAACACTTTCCCTCACTAACATCCCAGATTTTCACAGTATGGTCAGTGCTGCCACTCACTAGAAATTCCCCATCTGGACTGAAAGCAACTAATCCTAAGAGCTTACCTGCGCCTCCCTCAAAAATCATACTATTTTGAGCATCTGCAATTCGCCACAAGCGAATCTTGCCATCCGAATCGCCTATTGCTAAAAGTTTTCCGTCAGGATTAAATGTCACGCAGTTTACATAGCTAAACTGTTGAGTGAATACAGATTTAGATAAATCAGCATTCTGCAAGTTGGTTTTATGCAAATTCACTGATTGTAAATCAGCTTGCCAAATTGATAGATTGGAAAAGTCCCAACCGCTAAAATCAATTGGAATTTGACGCAGAATATTAATAACATTTCCACCTGCATAACTGGCTAATGAAAGTTTCTCTCGTAGTTTTACCACTAGTCTTTGAAAATGTTTTTCTAAATTAGCTTTACTTTTAAAGACTCGAATAAGCTGCTGAATAATCGGTTGAATAATTAAACGAACTTCCGTTTCTTTGATATAGTCAAACGCCGTCGCTTTCAGCAAAGCATGAGTGAGAAACAGATTTAAATTTAAATGAATAACTTCTTCACATATTAAATCTATAAATTGTTCAGTAACATACTCCATAACCACTGGCTGGAGAGTGAAACCATCTGTCTTGTTTTCTATGAGAGAACGCCGTTTTAAAGATTGTAGTGAATCTAATAATTTAGCAGGTTTGACAGGTGAGAGAAGATCCTCGTGTAATTGGTTCAAAGAAACTGGTTTGCGGTTAATTGCTAACCAATACATAATTTCTTTTTCTAAAATTGATAACCGATGAAATTGCTGGTCTAATAAATCTTGAATATCTCCAAAAACAACAGTTCCTTGAGCTAAAAATTCTGAAATATTGCTGGCAAAGAGTTCTTGAATTGAGTTAGCAATAATTTTTAATGCAAGAGGGTTTCCACGATAGCGTTGAATCAGTTCTTGCAACTCAGCTTCTGAACCAAAGAAAATTTCTTTATCGTTAAAAATTGCTTTGACTTCTGCTGTTTTTAGTCCTTGTATCTGTAACGTCTTGACAGGGTGATTTGTACCAGCCAGCAAGGCAATTTCTTTAGGTTGTTCGCGAGATGTGAGTATCAAGCAGCTTTGATGAGAGACTTCTCCCACAATTTTAAATAACTCATTATAACCAGAATACCCTGCTCGATATTGTCCAGTAATTTCTCCGCTTTGCAAGATAGTTTCTACATTATCAAGTACTAACAAACAGCGGTGTTTTTGGAGATAATAAAGTAGTCGTGAGGCTCTCTCACTTTCAGATGGTAAATCAGTTTCTTGTTGATTGGAAAGGAATTGTAGCAAGTCGGCGAAAATTTGTTTGGCTGGTGGAGCATTACGCAGGGTGCGCCAAATAACAAATTCAAACTGCTTGCAAAGCAATTGCGCTAACTTCACAGCAAGAGCAGTTTTACCAATACCGCCGATACCTAATAGTGCTACCAGACGAGAGCGTTCTTTAACAATCCAGTATTCTAGCTTGGCTAGTTCATCATTGCGTCCATAAAAAGCTGATACATCTATCGCTTCACCCCAATCTGTGCGAGTCGGAACTTTGGATTTTTGCTCTTTGAGTGCTGGACTCCAAAAGGTGTAGTCGCTGTTTTCTAACTCCAAATTAAAAGCTTGAAAGAAGCGCAAAAGTGTTTGTTTGTCAACTCCTGCTTCACGATTGAAAACTTTAGTAATTGTCAGAGGGACTAAACCTGTGCGCTCGCTCAGTTCTTCCAGAGTAAACCGATTGCCATCATTTTCCTCCAATTCCCACAACTGTCTTGTTTCAAGGAGTTTGTTCAATCCTTGATGAGTCAGGATAACACCGCGTTTGCGTCTTGACTTTTGTTCTGCCATGTCCGGCTGTTTAAGTATTTTCCCTAAATTTTAAGAGGATCGCCAGCCCAAAACTTAACTTTTATCTTTAAAACTTTAATCTTTAATGGTCAAGCTCGAGCATCATTGGCAGACTTTAACTAAAGTCGTCCCAGAAGAGCGAATATGAAACACCTGTATCAAAGCGCGGTATCAAGCTTGTTGTCTGCAACCGTGGTGCTTGGTATGCTGAGCAGTGTGAAAGCAGTAACACTGGCTGGCAACTCAGACACAACACAGTATCTATCTGCTACAACATATACCAACTCCATCGATGCGAATCTAGCGCAGAAACTGCAAACAGTTCTAGACAAGAATGTTGAAAGTCCCTTTTTTAACAACAGGGTAGTTAATTCTACGCTGGCGCGTTTGTTCTGGTCTCCACCTTGGAGATTTTCCGCGTGGTTTTGGAGATTTGGCTGGTGTGCTAATCCAACGAAGAGACTCTATACAGTCAGCGTGCAACGGGATTGTTAGACCGTATCTCACAGATCGCTTATAATTAATGTATTTTCGTAGGTCTGGGAGTTATAACCATGTCTCTCGCTGAGTTAATTCCATTGGTGAACAATCTGAACCAGTCAGACAAATTATCACTCTTCAAACTCCTAGCCGCACAAATTCCAGACGCTGAACTACAAGTCATCTTTGCGGCGTCAGAGTATCCGATTTGGTCGCCCTACGACGCAACGGAAGCTGCCAACATTCTGATGCAGATGATTCAGGATGACCAAGAGGCATCCACTCATGCCTAGTACAATCGAGTTCCCCTTTTCTGACGATGAAGCATTACCCACGATTCCTATCATTCTGAGTCACGCAGGTGTTTCCGTCTCTGGGGATGCACTGCTAGATACTGGGTCTACGGTCAATCTGTTACCTTATGATATTGGGCTGCAATTGGG